>JBBQSH010000013.1:0-37842 GCA_038214015.1 Ignavibacteriales bacterium
TCATTTCGGTTCTGCCAACTTCAAAGTATTCAAAATATTTTCCGTTGTATGCAAATCTCATTTGATCTGTATCTGCATATCTAACACGAACTTCTGTAAAATGTTTTTGCATATTAATTAAATTAATTTTTTTATTGAAGGATTGTTTGTAAGAAGTCTTCGGCTGTGATGAATTGTGAGGATATCTATTTTTTTAAATGAAACAATTCGATATACAATTCTAAAATTACCAACAATCAATTCGCGGATTTTTTTCTTATGGATCTCAGGAACAATTCTTCCGAGTTCAGGCTTACTATGAAGAACTTCTACTCTATCAAAAAAAAGCTGCGCTTGAATTTTAGCATACTTAAGAGAATCTTTTGATATGAATTCTGCTATATTATCAATGTCTTGGAGGGCTTGATCTGTCCAATTTATTTCAACCATTTAGAGAGCTTTTCTTTTGCCTTAGCAGTTGAATGTGTTTTACCAGTTTTTGATTGATCTAAACCTATTTCAATTTTTTGTAAAAATATAATCCTGTCTAATAAATCATCCAAAGAAAATTTTTCTGGCATTTCCTTTATTGACTTTACTAGTTTTTCTTTTACAATCATATTCATATTTCTATATCCATTTAAAAAAATTACTCTGTATAAACGCCCATCTTACCAAACTTTTCTATACGATTATCAACAAGTTTTTCTGGTTTGATTTTAATAAGCTCATCAAGTTCTTCAATCAGCGCAGCTTTAAGAGTATCTGTAACCTCTTTGTGATTATTATGCGCACCGCCGAGAGGTTCTTTAATTATTCTATCAATAATTCCCTGCTCTAATAAATCTGGTGCAGTAAGTTTAAGTGCCTCGGCAGCTTGTTCTTTATATTCCCAGCTTCTCCATAAAATAGAAGAACAAGATTCAGGACTGATTACAGAATACCAGCAATTTTCCAGCATCAAGATTCTATCACCAACACCAATCCCTAAAGCACCACCGCTTGCACCTTCACCAATTATCACAACAATAATCGGAACTTTAAGTTTACTCATCTCAAAAAGATTTCTTGCAATCGCCTCAGCCTGTCCGCGTTCTTCAGCTTCAAGACCGGGAAAAGCGCCGGGAGTATCAATCAAAGTAATAACAGGATGATTAAATTTTTCAGCAAGTTTAAATAATCGTAATGCTTTTCGATAACCTTCTGGATTCATCATTCCAAAATTTCTGTAAACGTTGGACTTTGTGTCTCGCCCCTTCTGCTGTCCCAGAATTACAACTTTATGCTGACCGATTTGCGCAAGTCCACCGACAACAGCTTTATCATCTTTGAAAGCTCTATCGCCATGAAGCTCAACGAAAGATTCAGTCATACCATAAATGTAGTCGAGTGTAAAAGGTCTATCTGGATGACGAGCTAACTGCACACGCTGCCATCTTGAAAGATCTCTATATAATTCTTTTTTCAATTGCATTACTTTCTCTTCGAGCCTTACAACATCTTTTTCGATGTCAAGGTTATCGGAGAATTTTTTCATTTCATCTAATTTTGATTCTAACTCATAAATTGGTTTTTCAAAATCTAAAATTGTTTTTGCCATCTTTACTTTCTGCTCCACATTTTATTTAACGATTTAGCAAGTATTTCTAAATCGAGCCAAATGTTTTGATTTTTTGCGTAATAAAAATTTAATTTTTCTAATTCTTCCGGATTCTCGTTTTCAATATACCAATATCCGGTTAAACCTGTTTTACCTAAAAAATTATCTTTTGATTTTTCGGATGTCTGCGGCCCAACTAAACTGTTTTGCCCATTTATAACTTTAGGAAATCCTAAAATAAATTTGGCAAAATCAGATTGCGTACTTGCCAGTTTACTTTTAAAAAATATGAAAGGATAAATCAAAAACAAAGAAGGAATAACAATTGAATAATCAAATAAAACTTTAATAATTCTTTGCTGTGTTTGGGTTATATTATAATTAAGCTCTATCACCGGCATATCATCGAGCAATGTAACTGCGGTTTTGCCAACTATAAAATCAAGGTTATTGCCAACAATTTTAAACTCAACATTTTCTTCACGGCATTTACCAACAATTTCCATCATTTTGTTGTATGATAACTCGCCGGATGAGAATATAATTTCATTAATCTTATTATCTCTTATCACGCGTTTGATATTTTGATCTGTCCCTATTACTTCAAAAGATTCTAACTTTTCCCCAATATTTTTATTTGAGAAACCAATCAATCCGATTACAATTCTTCTATCTGTTTTTTTCTTTCTTATCTTTTTTCCGATTTGTATTGCACTTTCATCCAGGCCAACAATAAGTGTTCTTTTCTGTTTTAATTCTTCATCAACCAAGCCTGTTTTAAATATAATTTTGAATGCAATACGCCAAATAGAAAGTACGAGAAATAAAAACACATAAGTAATGAGCACAATTGCACGACTAAATGCAAAGTCCTTAAAGAAAAAAGTAAGAGATGTTAGTATGGGTAAGCTAATTAATATTGAAAGTAAAGTTTTTGAAACTGAAATTTTATCTTTTTTATAATTACCGATACTGAATGAAACAAATATTTGGATTAAGGCAGGTATTGTGTAAACGATAGGAATTGCAAAATCAGGGAAGCCTTTCCAATCGATTATATTATGATAAATTTTTTCAGCTGCAAACAAACAAAGATCGAAGAAGATAAAATCAAGAAGTACAGAAAGGATAATAAGTTTGCGCACACCTATGAATGCAAAAATACTTCTTACAAAAATTGCGCTTCTTAAAATAAAACCGACAAGAAAAGAAGTTGACAAATGTTTTTTTACAAACAAATGCATTGCGCTGTAAAACACTTTCGTTTCATCAATACTACTTCGCTTTGTGCTTTCTCCTTTGTAATGAATTATTTGAGTTGAGTGAACATAATAAACTTTAAATCCTGCTTTCTGAATTCTGTAACATAAATCCAGATCCTCACCATACATAAAAAACTGTTCATCAAATCCGCCGACTTTTTCATAAACTTCTTTTCTCATCATCATAAAAGATCCCGAAATTGCATCAACTTCATAGCTTTTATTTTCATCAAGATAGGTAAGATTATAACGTGCAAAAATTTTACTGTTTGGAAAGAGCGTGCTTAATCCAGTTACTTTTGTAAACGATGTCCACGGACCGGGAAAACTCCTTCTACAGGCAAGCTGCAATGTTCCGTCAGGATTTAAGATCTTGCATCCGGCTAATCCAACATTTTTGTATGATTCAAAAAATTTGATCATCTTATCAAAAGTATCTTCAGCTACTAATGTATCGGGATTTATAAGTAGGATATATTTACCTGTTGCCTGTTTTAATCCAATATTATTTGCTTTGCCAAATCCAAGATTAGTTTGATTTGCAATTAATTTTATATTTAGAAATTTTTCCTTAATGAATTCAACACTGCCGTCGTCGGAAGCATTATCAATAATTATAATTTCTTTGGTAAGATTTGATGAAGCCTTTTCTATGGAGTGAATTAAATTCTGAAGGAATTCTTTTACGTTGTAGTTTACTATGATTATGGAAAGATCCAATTATTTGATCCTTACAATTTGCCAAACATATGCTGCAGTCTAAGCTTCCAAACCATTGTTACTGCTTCGCGTACAATTTTTTTAGACATTTTAGATTTTCCTTTTACGCGATCCATGAAGACAATCGGAATTTCTTTTATCTTAAATCCTTTTGCATAGGTTTTAAATGTCATTTCAATCTGGAATGAATATCCGTTCGATTTAACTTTATCTAAATCTATCGCTTCTAATACGCATCTGCGAAAACATTTAAACCCGCCGGTTGCATCTCGGACAGGTAAACCGGTTATCAATCTTGTATAAACGCTGGCAAAAAAACTTAATAATAAACGACTCATCGGCCAATTAAGAACGCGCACTCCATTAATATACCGGCTGCCAAGTACAAGATCATTTTCTTTTATTGCAATTAAAAAGTTTTTTAGTTCATTTGGATCGTGTGAAAAATCTGCATCCATCTCAAAAACAAAATCATAATTATTTTGCAGAGCATATCTAAATCCTGCAATGTATGCCGTACCCAAACCCATTTTCTTCTCGCGTTCTAAAAGATGAATACGATCATTCTTGTTCATCTCCTCTTTTACAAATTTTCCAGTGCCATCAGGTGAACCATCATCAACAATTAGAATATGGATACTTTCATCCTGAGATAAAACCGCAGTAATAAGCTTCGGAAGATTTTCCAGCTCATTGTATGTTGGGATGATGACCAGTGATTTTTGAGAATTCATAATGTTAGTAAAGCAAAACGCTAAGAGCATAGAGCTAAGCGCAAAGCGTTATTTAATAATTTATAATGTTTTTTTGAAATTAGTTATCATTCTACATTCTTTATCAAGTTTGTCAAGAAGTTGTTCTACAATATTGTCGGCTATTAACTTTCTACGATTCAGTAAAATTAAAATATTTGCATTTTCAAAAGCTGATCTTCTTGCAATGTTAAGAAAATTTTTAAACTCTTTTTTCCATTCAGATCCTGAGCCTTCAGAGATATTATTGGACATGCTCATTCCAGTTCCTCTTAATTGTTCAGCAAAACGAAATAAATGTTTTCGTTCAAGTTCATCAGCAATATTAAATAACTCGTCAGCAATTTCAATTGCTAACTTCCAAATATCCAAATCCTGAAATCTAAATTTTGTTTTCATTTATCCTCTCAAAATTTTAAAGTTTTTCTTTGCTCTTACGCTTTGCGCTATGCACTCAGTCATAATGTCCTTTTCCAAACAACACAACAAACACGGTACGTAATAAAATTTTAAAATCCATTCTTATGGACATATTCTCAATATAAAATAAATCATAACGTAATTTAATTTTTACATCTTCTATGGTTTCATCATATTTGTGCTTTATCTGTGCCCAGCCTGTAACTCCAGGACGAACTTTTAGTCTTCTTTTGTAATAAGGAATCTCCTGTGAAAGTTTTTCCACAAAAAAAGCTCGCTCAGGTCTTGGTCCTACTAAACTCATTTCACCTTTAAGCACATTTATCATTTGTGGAATTTCATCAATTCTTACTCTTCTTACAAACTTACCCATTCTTGTTACGCGTGGATCATCTTTTTGCGACCAAACCGGACCTGTATGTTTTTCAGCATCCTTTATCATAGATCGAAATTTTAACACTTCAAATGGTTTTCCGTTTTGGCCTAATCGTTCCTGCTTAAAAAATATTGGGCCCGCACTATCAATCTTTATTGCAATAGAAGTTAAAATTATTATTGGAGAACTTACAATCAATATTAAGAATGAAATAAAAATATCCATCATGCGTTTTAGTTTTTTTTCCCACTCCGGCATTAACTCAGGCATAATATCAATAAGCGGCATTCCGTATATCTGGCTTGTGCGTGCCTGTCCGCTTAAGATTTCATAAAGATCCGGAACAATTTTTAAACTAAGATTCTTACCTTCTGTTTTTGATATTACATCAACAAGCACATCGTGATCGTCTTTTTCAAGTGCGATTATAATTTCCTTCGCGTTGTACTTTTCGATTATATCAATTAGCCGATCTGTAGTCCCTTCAACTTTAATTCCGTTATATTCTCTTCCGATGTTTTCATTTTTGACTGCAACAAATGCTTCAATATCAATTCCAAGTGCAGGTGCATTACTAATTGAATCCAGAACTTCTTTTCCCTTATCATTAAAACCAATAACTAACCCGCATCTTCTGCCAACGCCTTTAATTAATAAATTTCGTTGTACGCTTCTAATTAAAATTCTGCCGGAACCAACAAAGAATAAAAACAATCCCCAATAAATAAAAATTAAAATACGAGTAGCAGTTGCAACATTATGCATGTAGTCATCGATAAATATCAGGAAAAAGAGTAAGAAGATTCCGAAAAATGTAGCTTTAAATAAGGTTGAAATTTCATCAAAACGTGATGAAGCAAACCAGGTACGATACATACCAACAAACGTAAAAATTATAAGCCAGTAGAAATAAATAACAAACATCGGGACAAAAAATTCAGGATCAATCATCAAAACAAACCAGCCAGTTTCCTTACGAATGTAAGTGTAAACAAACCAGGCAAGGTTGATCATCAGAAAATCTGTGATGAGAAGTAATATTTTTTCTATTGATTTGGACATTGAGAAAATTATTTACTGATCTTAAAATTGTATTTTTTATATATGTAAAGGATTCCGATAAAATGTTTTAAAGATATTGATGAGAAAAAATTCTTTTTAGTAATCCTCTGCTCGTGATGTACTAATTGAGTATGAGGGAAATACATTACCTTCCAACCTGCTTTCCAGATTCTCAAACAAAAATCTATGTCTTCAGGTCCGTAAAAAATTTTGTCATCATACATTCCAATTTTTTTAATAACATCGGCTCGAATAAACTGACAAGCACCGATTAAATAATCTACTTCTTTAATCTCCTTGTGATCCCAATCCTGCATTGTATGATATTGCAAAGTTTTAGAGTTCCTAATCACTTCAAAATGTTCAAGCCGTCTGAATATGAATGATAAAAGGTTTGGAAATCTTTTACAGGAGGTTTGAAGCTGCAAATCAGTACTAACAAGTTTACTTCCAACTACACCACAATCGGGATTGCCTGCCATAAATTCATAAAGTTTAAGGATAGAATCTTCGATAAGTTCTACATCAGCATCAAGAATTAAAACATATTTACCTTTAGCTAAAGCCATCCCCTGATTTCTTGCGGGTGCTACACCGCGATTTTCTTTGTTCTTTAATAAAATTATCTCCGGAAATTCACTTTCAATCATTTCAGAAGTGCCATCCTGAGAGTGATTATCAATTACAATTATTTCAAATTCAACTTTCGTTGTAAACTTATAAATGGATTGAAGACAACTTTGAAGAAGTTCTTTCATCTTCCAGGAAATGATTACAATACTTATATCGATATTCTTATTATACATATTCTTCTAGTGCAATATCCTGATTAAATCTTTTTGCAGATTAAATTGAAAAATTATAGGAATTATTATTTAATTAATAAATTTATTCCATCCGTAAAACCACTCCATAATGAAGTGAGGGCTTGAAATTTGTTTTGTTTCTTTTTTATCAAAATACTGGTAGTTTTAACTATCAAAACTCCTAGTGATAGTAAAATTACATATATTTTTTTATAAATATTTTTACTTTTGTAGTGCCACAACCTATTTCTTGTATAATAATAATTATACAGGGGTGTAAACTGAGACCAAGATTTTCCTGCACCACTTTTATGATAAATTATCGAATCACTAGCGTAAATTATCTTATAATATTTTCTAACTCTTTCAGAAAATTCAACATCTTCTAAGTACATAAAATATTTTTCATTCAGCAGCCCTACTTTTTTAAATACTTCTGACTTAACTATTAAAAAACATCCTTCCGCTAAAGAAATTTCTCTGTCTTCATTAGCAAACTTATCTGCTAACTTTCCTTGATATTCTGCGACCCCTGTACACAATAATTCGCTAATTCTTCCCCCCGCACAATAAATGACATTTTTATTATCCTTATAAAGCACCTTACTAGAGACTATCCCAATTTTTGGATCAAGGTCAAATTTATTTTTAAGAGGAACAAAAAAGTTCGAGGAAACTAAAACATCTTGATTTACCAGAATGATATAGTCAGCATTATTATTAAGGGAATATTTAATTCCCAAATTCATACCCCCAGCATATCCTAAGTTTATTTTGGAACTGATAAAATCTATGTCCTTAAATAAGTAACGCAATTTTTTAAAGCTATCATCATTCGAATTGTTATCAACAACTATGATTCTTAATTTAATACTCGAATTGAGAAGAGACTCTACGCAATCTTTTGAATCACTGAATCCGTTATAATTCAGAACTACGGCAAAAACTAAAGGAAAGTTATCACTCACTTTATATTCTCAGGAGCTTGGCCAAAATATTTAGTATTATAGTTATCAATTGCTGTTGTGAGAATATGATAGTATTTATTACCTGTTAAAAACCAAAACGTTCTTTTAATTATTAATACAATTTCAAAGTATATTTTTGCTATAATACCAAAATGCAATTCAATTAAGAGTCTTCTATTTCTAATGGAATAATAAACCATACTGGATGATCGATTATTTTCGCCATTAGCTTTGTGATAAATAACTGATCCTGGAAAATATTTCAATTTAAGATTCTTTTTAATTGCTCTCGCTGAATACTCAATATCATCCAGATAAAGAAAAAAATTTTCATTTAATAATCCTAACTTGGGAAAGTCTTTTAATCTTATGCACATATAACATCCGCTTATAAAACTTACTTCTTTAGTCTGGTTATTTAGACTTAGATTTTTAGCATCTTTACGATAATTGTAATGTATAGCCAATCCTCTCCAATAAACTAATTTACCTCCATCGTACCAAATAATATCTTTTTGCGGATAATAAAAGATCCTTCCGGTTCCTAAAGAAGTATCTTGGTTTTCATTCATGTTTTTGATGAGCCGATTAATCGAATTACTATTTTTTACAATAGTATCATTATTCAATAGTATAGCATATTCAAAATTATTTTCTAAAGCGTGTTTTATTCCTAAATTATTACCACCTGTAAAACCAAGATTCTTCTCGGTTTTTAAAATATTAATATCCTTAAAAACTGATTTTATCCTATTAAAAGAATCATTACAAGAAAAATTTTCGATTACTAAAACCTGTTCAATGCTGATATTATTGTTTATTAGTGATTGAATACATTCTAATGTATCCTGCCAATTTTTATAATTAACAATGATTATTAAAAATTTGGATTTCATTTTAATTTCTGGTTATTAATAACTTTATATTCTAAAGTGTTGTTATTCACTTTCATAATAATTATCTAAGGATAAAGCCCCGTATCCTAAAAAAACGTAAAATTGAATTTATGATACTAAGTATGATGTTAAAAATTTTTAAGAATATTCTTTCCAGCATAGCTTTATTTGGTTCTGGTATCGCACTTATAATACCTGTTTTTTCATCGTGTGGTTTTTCCCTTTTATGTTTTTCGATAACTATAATACTATCATAGTAATGAACTGAATTTACAGTTCTTGTAAATTGATTAACTTTAAAAGACCTTTGCTCTGAATGAAATGCATTTAATGAATCAATAAAATTTTTGCTGAACTCTATAAATGTACCTCTTCTCTTATAACCACCGCCAAATTTCAACCAATAGGAAGTATGCAAATCTTCACAAAGGTAAACTCCAGCGTCTTTTACATGATCAAATAATTCTTGGTATGTTACTATTTGCTGACGCATCGTGTGCCCTCCATCATCAATTAAGATGTCTATTGGGGGCAATTGTTTTTTTATTTTTCTTAAAAATTGCTTATCAGATTGAGAACCGATCAAAATTTTTATTCTGTCTTCCTCAAATTGTTTACAGCTGGGATTTATATCAATTCCATATATAATTGCTTTTTCGCCAAAATATTTTTTCCACATCTGCAAACTACCCCCTTGATAAACACCAATCTCTACTAAAACAATTTCTTTGCCTCTGAACCTTTCAAAGTGTCTATCATAAGCATCAAAATAATGCACCCATTTATGAATTATACGATCATTATTTTGTCGAAAATATTTTTCAAGATCATTCATAATTCTTATCTCTTTCTTTTAGATATTTTTTTATAAAGAATTAATTTCAATTTTGAAAATAAAAATTCTTTTTCTTCATTTTCTAAAAAATAGTTCCAACTTAAAATTAAAAATATAAATAGTGTTGATACTGCGAACGACACTTTAAACAAAAACGCATCTGTAAATACCGGAACTATGAGAACACAAATGAGTAAAATAAAATTAAATTTTAATTTGAGATCAATTGTACTTTTTGCAACTTTTTGAGAAAAATATATCAATATCCCTGCATCAATAAAAATCCTTAGAGTCCATACAAAAGCAGCACCATTTATTCCATAATTCAGTAGTGCATACCACAGGATTAATAAATAAAATGGTAATTCAATAAGGTTGACAATTGCAGGAATATCAGGTCTACCAATTCCTTGCAAAAAATGAAAAGGTACGTAAGCTACACTAAGAACTAAAACTCCGAATGATAACATTTGAAGAATAAAAGTACTGTTGTTTGCAAAATCCTTTCCAACCCAGAGATTCATACCTTCATAAGCAAAACTTATTATTATTAAAATAATTGGATATAGAAGTAAGAAAATAAATTTTATGCCTCTTTTAAATAACGATTCTGAAAATTTTGGATCATTTAAGTAGGTGGCGGAAAATATTGGGAATATTACACCTACCAATGCACCAGGGATTAACAAAAGTTTTGTTATAACTTCATAAGGTGTTGCATAATAAGTTATCGCAGATACTGATATAAGCGCTCCAATTAAAAACCTATCTAAATAAATAAATAGTGGACCAATTATATTCGAAACTGTTATCCAACCACTTAGTTTTATCACATCTTTGAATAAATTAGTGTTGAATGCAACTTTTGATTTGAAACTTGGATTAACCTTTATACACTCTAAAAAATATAAGCTCCAGATAAAACTCCTAAGAATAATCAGCGAAATAACAATCCAAAACAAACTATTTGTAAATATTAAACAAATAAGAGGTGTTATGAAGGTGAACCCTCCAAGAATTGTTCTGAATATATTGATTACTCCAAATTTTTGATATGCCTCCAAAACTCCCCTTAAACCAGCAGTAGTAGTAACAATGGGAATTGAAATTATAAGAGCATAAAAAGCACTCGTAGATTCCTTCCTAAGTTCTTCAGTTATTTTAAAGAAGTCATTAACTAAATAAGGTACTGCGAGAAATAAAAAAAAAGAGACTATCATGCTAAACCCCAGCATCAGGATTAAGGAAGTCCAAAAGTACTCTGGGATTTCTTTTTGCTGATTCAATCCAATTTTCTCAGCAATAATTTTTGTAAGGCTTTTTCCAATTCCAAAATCTAAAAAACTAAAATAACCAATAACAACCCAAGCTAAATTTAGTATACCAAACTTTTCATAACCCAATTGTTTTATAAGCATCGGTATAAAAATGATTGCCAGGACTAAAGGTATACCATAACCTAATAAATTATAAGTAGTGTTTTTAGCAACAAGTTTATTGCTGTATAATTTTTTGCCGTCCCTATAATCTTGCATACTTTATCAAAAAAATAGTTTTGTCTCTTCGAGTCATAGTTTTTAAATTATTCAAAAGTAATTAAATCAATTTTTAGTCAGCAAATTCATAACTGTTAATTTGTTGATGGGATTTTTTTTCAATAAAGATTTGAACCAAAACGATAATAACAAAATTATACATCATATCTAATCTTGTAAGTGGATCAGACGTATAAGATATCGCAATAACAGAGAAAACAACGGAATATAAGCTTAAAGTTACTAAGCTAGGGTATCTTCTTAGCAGATAATAAAATTCAGAAAAAATGAATCCCAAAATGAATGGTATAATGGCTAAACCTGCAATACCAAAATCGTAGAAATATGACCAATAAAATGGATACGTATTGTATCCATTAATTGTTTTGAATTTTTCGAAGTTAAAATATTCTATAATAAAATACTTTACACCTGCCAGAGCTGTTAAAAAGTCTAAAGTAAAAAACCCATATGAATGTTGATTAAGTTGAGATGAGTACTTAACAAAAGTCTCCAAATTCATTGAGATATACATATAAGGTATTGTGAATTCTGCATACCTCGGTGAAAATTTCATATCTGATAAATAATAGAAGTAAGATAAAAAAAGATTTGATTCTCGAAGTGTTTGAATTCCATAAATAAAGGAAATGATAATTGTTGTGAAAATAATAAATGTTTTAATATTAACTTTTCGACCAGAATAATAAAACAGGCTAATCCCCATTAAAATTAACATAATAAAATTGTATCGTTGCAGGAGAAGAGCAAATGTTGCCGTTGTTATTATTAAAATAAAAAGTAGAAAAAATTTTTTGTTTGTATTTGCCTTAATGAAAATAAAGTATTCAAGTATCAGAAATAAAATAATATTAATACTTTGCACTATTAAATGCACACCAAATATTCCATACATTTTTCTCGCTATTTCTGGTTGCACAGAAATTAAAGGTATATAACCTTCAACTTGCCATTCAATTATATATGCAATCAGGTAAAGAAAAAAATAACTAACTATAAACCGAAACAAAAATCTCTCGTTGATAATAATATTTTTATTACTAAGTCTAATTTCATTAATTGTTAGAACCGGTTTGTTAAAATTAATTATAAACGAAGCATAAATTCCTGAAATAAAAGTAATCAATCCAAGTAGAACCATAAACCAGTCTAAATATGTCCAATTGGATTGTAGAAAACTCAATTTGAGATTAGTAATTCCGATGACGAATGACCACAACAGTATAAAAATTCTGGCGGGTGATAAAAAATCAGCGTCTCTTCTAAGACCAGCTAGAAGAGTAACTAAAAAAATAATCAGACACGAATAGCTTATTAGAGGCATAATAAGTTATGCCAAACTATGTTCTAGGTTTTGAAGTAAATTTGAAGGATTTTTTTATATATGCATAGTCTTCTGGAAAAAGAATTTTAATTTTCCTTAAACCCTCTAAGCTAAATACTATAAAAAGTCCTACAAATGTTGAACTGAGAAAAGCTATTGCAAAATACAATGACCCCTTAGGTTTGGATTTTTTCTCTGGGGCGCTAGCTTTATCTAAGATTAATACTGAGGGAGTATTTCTTACCTCTTCTACTTTTGCCTGCTCATATAATGGTTGAACAAATTCTAAAATTTTATATTGAATCTCTAAATTCCTATAAATTTTAAGGTACCTGTTGGCTAAGGCAGGAGCCTTTTTAAATGGTATTAAAAGATTAATATTATCTCGTGATACATCTTCACCAGTATTTAGTCTAGTAATCTTCTTTGTCAGTTCAGAAACCTCAATTTCTGCGTGAGTAATTAATGGACTGTCTTCACCATATTTTTTCTTTAACACATTTAACCCAACTTCTTTTTCGGTCAAGGTTGCATATATTTCAGCCATTGCCTTAACCGTTGCTTCAATCTGTTCAGGTACTGCTATTACACCATACTTTTCCTGGAATAATTTCATATCCGTTTCAAGCTGACTTATCAACTCTACATTTTCCAAATATCTTTTTTCAACAAACTCGCGATTTGCTTTAGCATTTGTTACACTTAATTCAGTATTAATTTCATTAAGCTTTGCTATCATATAATTTGCAATATCCGCTGCTTTCTGAGGATTCTTATCATAAACACTAAGAGTTAAATTCCCTTCGTCCTGTATATCAATTTCAATGTTTTCTACGAAAGATTTAACAACATTTTCATAATATGAGTCTTCCATATCATAATCACTACGAATATTAAATGTTTTTATGGCATCATCGATCATAGTTCCACTTTTTAAAATTGCAATATATCGATCTAGTTCAGATGGGCCAGCGAGTGATGCTAAACCCTTTGTAGGTGAAAAATTTTTGACTATTGAAGATAATCCTCCAAAAGCAGATAGTAAATTTGTTTGCTCAGCAGGTAATACCGATGTTGATGATTTATACCATTTAGGAGATAACAATGCATAAAGAGTGAAACTTGAAGTAATTAAAAAAATAAATAAAAAAAGGAACCATCTATAATTCACTAAAATGGTTAAAAACTCTACTACCGAACTACCAACAGTTCTACTATGAGTATTTAAATTTTGAGTTGGTTGTTTAATTTCCATTTAATTTTTGTTTTTAGGATTAATATTTATTTGTACAAAGTTAATACTTTTAATTAAGATAAAGCAATGCTAATAAAATTTGAGAATAGATAAGTTACAGGCAAGAGAACAAAAATTATCTAAACAAAATCATCTTTTTAGTTTCAACATAATCTCCAGCTTGCAAACGATAAAAATAAAGAACCAAAACTATATTTTAACAACAACAAACTCTAAACAGAACCCTTACTCATCCACCATTCCTGGTATTTAATTTCATCTTCAATCAGTTTATTAATTAAATCATCAAAGGATAATGAATAGCTCCAATCAAGTTCTGTTTTTGCTTTTTGCGGATTGCCGTAAATTATTTCTAACTCTACTGGACGGTAAAGTGCTTTATCAAACTTTACATACTTAACAGGATCAAGTCCGAGTTTTATAAAAACTTTCTCAATAAATTCCTGTAGTGTATGAGCTTTGCCAGTACAGATTATATAGTCATTCGGTTTGGGTACATTCAGCATTTTCCACATAACTTTTATATACTCAGGCGCGTAACCCCAATCACGCATAATGGATGTATTGCCAACTTTTAGAAAATCAAGTTCATTCTTTTTAATTTTTATAGCAGATGAAATTATTTTTTTTGTAACAAAGTTTTGTCTTCTTAGAACAGATTCGTGATTAAATAAAATACCGCTAGAAATAAATAAGTTATATGCTTCACGATAGTTTACACAAATCCAGTGTGCAGCAGCTTTAGATATAGCATAAGGACTTGCTGGATGTATAATAAAATTTTCATCAATCGGTAATTTGCTTTTATCTACATTTCCATACATCTCGCTGCTGGATGATTGGTAAACTTTAATTTCCTTATTAACAATTCTAATTGCTTCTAAAATGTTTGCAACAGAAATTATATTATACTCAAGTGTACCAATTGGCTGTTCGAATGATAATCCCACAGAACTTTGTGCTGCAAGATTGTAGAATTCATCAGGTTTAAATTTTTCTAACAAACGTATAATATTTGAAAGATCAAATACGTTTGCTTCAACTAATTGAACGTCGTTTTCAACTCCAAGAAAACTTAATCCGTTTGAATTACCGGATTGCAGGTTTCTGGTTATGCCGATAACCTTATAATCTTTTTCTAAAAGATACTTGCTTAAATAGGCTCCATCCTGACCGGTTATTCCGGTTATAAGTGCTGTTTTCATATAATTTTTGTAATTAATCTTTAAAACTTGAATTGATTCTAATCAAATTTACAACATCTTACCAAAATTAAATAATTAGATATAACTGATTACCAATCTTGCTATCTGAAACTATAATTAGTAAAGCAGAAAAATCAATTTAGAATTGGAACACTGAATTGCCTGATTATTTAATTATCATAACTGATCCTGATGAGGCTATCTAAAAACTAAATTTAACATGGTAGCCGCAGGCTTCAGCCTGCGTTTATTGAATAATTTCGCAACCTGAAGGTTGCGGCTACCTCTACAAGAAACTTTTGAGACAGCCTCGTATATTTTTTCATACCAGGGCTTCGATTCAAATCGTATCTAAAAAAATACTTGACATTTTACTTTTTTCTGTCAATATTTGCATCAGTAATAATCAAAGGAAAAAATTTATAACCGATTTGCTACAGTTTTAATTTTCGTTCGTCTAAATATTTAATTGTTTGAAAATTAACCAGAGTAGTAAATGTACCGATTTAGGGAATTTCTCTGGTCGGTTTTTTGTTATATTTACTAAACAAATAATGGAGATTTATTATACAATTTGATACGATGCTTTTAGGTAATTGCAAACACTAACATATTAGGAGGAACACATAATGAGAGAAATAAGAGCAAAAATAGACAATCCATTGTCTGAATTGATCAGTGATGACATATTTGATCTTCTTGATACTCACGGTTTGATAGACGAAAAAGCCGTCAGAGATTATCAGATAAGGAAAAAATTTAAACAACTTAGATCCGGTAAACTAAGCGCAGGCGACGCGATTGACGCAATTCGTGCGGAATATCCATATTTACAATTTGATACTATCAGAAAAATAGTATATCAGATTAGTAAATAATTAATATCAAATAATACTTGACAAAGAACATTTATCAAATTATTTTTCAACCGACTCTTTCAAAGGGTTCTCCCCTGCCCTTTGATATGAATGAGTCAGGCCCGGTGATACCCCATCACCGGGTTCTTATTTTAACCCCGGAGTATTTATGGCAGTAAAGACCAAAAAGAAAAATGTAAAAACCAGCACTACAAAAACTCTTCCATCACCTTTTAATATCTATTGGGAGAAAACAAATTACCTTTTGTTTGGATTGGGAATGCTGCTTATAATTTTGGGCTTTTATTTTATGAGTCTGGGTGAGTGGGATAGCTCATCGTCACTTGTAGTTTCACCAATTTTACTTTTTCTTGGATTTGTTATTGTAATGCCTGCTTCAATATTATATCGTAAAAAAGCAAGCACAGAAACAGAATTTGTAAAGTCTAAAAACTAATTTTTATTTGTTGTTGCCTTAGAAAAAATTTTGAAGGTAGCCGCAAGCTTCAGCTTGCGAAGATTTAGGGAAAGCGCAACTTAAAAGTTGCGCCTACCATATTTAAAAAATATTTTCCCTGTGTCTAATTATTAATCAATCCTTACTTAAAAATTGGGTAAACTAAATTTTGAACAGTTAACCGATCTTTTTCTTCTTCTATCAGTAGATAGAATTGGTCCTGCTAAAATTAGAAATCTGCTTGCACGATTTAAAAAATTACCAAATATCCTTTCCGCCACTACTTCAGAACTAATTGAAACCGAAGGCATTAGCAAAGAACTTGCCTCACGAATTCGTAAGATATCATCAGAAAAAGATTCCATTACAAAATTTCTTGAAAAAGAATTAAAAGTCTTAGAAAAATTAGGCGGCAGAATAATAACCGTTTGGGATGAAGATTTTCCGCCATTGTTAAAAAAAATTTATGATCCGCCTCTGGTTTTATATGTGCTGGGTCAGTTTGATGAAAAAGATAAATATTCAATTGCAGTTGTTGGGACCAGACAGCCAACTAATTATGGCAAAATCCAGGCAGAAAAAATTGTTACGGATTTAGTTTGTCAAAACATTACTATTGTTAGTGGATTAGCTCGCGGTATTGATTCCGTTGCTCATTCATCATCATTAAAAAATAATGGACGAACAATAGCTGTTATTGGTTCAGGTTTGGATGTAATCTATCCAGCAGAAAATAAAAAGCTGTTTAATGAGATTCGTGATAAAGGCGTTATCATTTCCGAGTTTAATCTTGGCACTCTTCCAAATGCAGAAAATTTTCCAAAGCGAAATAGAATAATTTCCGGATTAACACTTGGAACGCTAGTAATCGAAACTGCAATCACAGGCGGGGCAATGCAAACCGCAAGATTGGCACTCGATCAAAACAGAGAAGTGTTTGCAATTCCAGGTAACCTTGGCGTTAAGCAATCTGAAGGAACCAATATGCTTATCCAGCGTGGTGAAGCAGAGTTAATAAAAAATGCTGAAGATATTTTAACGGAACTTGAACTAAAATTAAAACCTGTTCTTGGTAAAAACATTCCTAAACAGCAAACAGATCTAACAATTTTTGAAGAGAAAATTTATAACTGCTTGCTTAATGAACCAATGCAGATTGATAAGATTGCTGAAATGACTAATCAATCAACATCAGATTGTCTGGTTAATTTGCTTTCATTAGAGTTTAAAGGAATGGTAAAACAGCTGCCGGGTAAAATGTTTATGCTTATGTAATTTAATTTATTTTCTGCAAATAAAATTCTGCCTGATCTCCTTCCCCATTTTTATTCAACTCAATAACTTGCTTTTCAAATGCACCGATCTCTTTTTCTGTAAAGATTGATTTCTTAGGATTGATATAATATGATCGTTCATCCATCAAAGAAATATTTTTAGAATATTGTTCACTGCCCCATAACTGCCAGCTTCGGGAATCATAACCTATTTTTTTCACTTCAAATCCAGAAGCGTTTGCCAAAATCTCAATTGATTTTTTTGTATGCAGAAATAAATGACGCGGAGCATCAAGTGAACACCAATTTTCTTTGTAATGCTTGAATGCATAAGAATCTGCAACTGGAATTCTGAGCAGCAGATATTTATCGTTATTTAAAAGTTTATTTGCATGCCTCATTACCTCAAGTGGTTTTTCCATATGTTCAAAAGAATGATTAAACATTATAAAATCAAATTTGCCTTCTAATTCATTAAAGTCTTTCTTAAGAATTTTCAATTCATTTGGATAGCTAATTGTTTTATCAATAAAAGGATCGATACCAAGAACATTTTCAAAACCTGATTCTTTCATCTTGTGAAGCAGAATTCCTTTACCACAGCCAACATCAAGAATCGAATTCTTCAATCCTACTCCAACAATTTTTAACCGTGCAATATAAGTTGGCTCACCAAACTTTTTATATAAAATATTCCCCAAAAAAGATTTTTCGCCCATTGCAGCTTTATCACGAAATCGATTGAAAAAAGATTTAATTTTCGTTTCGTGCTTTTGTTGAAATGTAAAATAATCTTTGGGATAATGAACGGAGTAATCCTTTGGTGGATTTATCAATTGAAGACAACCGCAGTTTGAACATTCGAGATAATCAAATACTTCTCTGTTTCCAAAATACATTTCACGGACTTTTAGAATTTGATAATTCGTTTTACTATAACAAATCTGACAGGAAGCTATTATCATAATTTGTAATTTACTTAATTTAAGTTGACCGCTATTATTGACCTTATCATAATATTTGTAAAGTAATGTTAAAATGTCCGTAGTGTGGAATTTGATAAAACGAAAAAAATATCATGTCACACTGAGCGAAGTCGAAGTGCGACCTATCGTTTACAGAGTAAGCAACTGTCATCCTTCGACTTCGCTCAGGACGACAAAGGAAGATCAACCCAAATTTATTAATAATTCTTCTTAGTCTTCCACAAAAACTTAAGCCAGTCTTTTAATCTTTTTTCCTGCCCGTTTTCTGTTGGGAAATAAAATTGTCTATTCTTCAAATCATCCGGTAAATAATTTTCTTCCACAAAATGATTATCAAAATCATGAGCATGTTTATAATTTTTTCCGTAGCCAATTTCTTTCATTAACTTTGTTGGTGCATTTCGCAAATGATTAGGAACAGCATTTAAAGGATTTTTTCTTACTTCATTTAATGCACTTTCAATTCCAAGATAAGAAGCATTACTTTTAGGTGATGATGCAAGATACGTAACACATTGTGCAAGAATTAATCGCGCTTCCGGCATACCAATTTTATGTATAGCACTAAAAGCAGCTTCTGCAAGTACCAAAGCATTTGGCGAGGCATTTCCAATATCTTCCGACGCAAGAATAATTAATCTTCTTGCAATAAATAAAGGATCTTCACCGCCTTCCAGCATTCGTGCCATCCAATATAGTCCCGCATCAGGATCGCTGCCACGAACACTTTTTATAAATGCTGAAATGACATTGTAATGCTCTTCACCGTCTTTATCGTACAAAATATTTTTCCTCTGTACGATGTTTTCAAATATTTCTTTTGTTAGTACAATTTCATCTTTATTTATTTCCTGAATTACTGCCGCTTCCAGAATCGTTAACATTATTCGTGCATCCCCGCCGGAAAGATAAATCAGAAAATCCTCATCAATAGACTTAATCTTCAACTGCTTTAGAAATTCATCTTTTTCAATTGCAGATTTTAGAATATCGACTAGATCTTGCTTTGATAATTCTTCCAAAACAAAAACTCGTGCTCTCGAACGCAAAGCCGGAATTACTTCAAACGATGGATTTTCAGTCGTTGCACCAATTAAAATCAGAATACCGGATTCAATTGAATTCAGTAAAGCATCCTGCTGGGCTTTGTTAAAGCGATGAATCTCATCAATAAATAGTATTGTGCGTTTGTTGATTTGTTTGTTACGAGTACCAATATCAATAACAGCACGAATATCTTTTACTCCGCTTGATACAGCGTTGATTTGAAAAAACTCTGCCTCAGTTTGATTAGCTATTATTCGGGCAATTGTAGTTTTGCCTGTTCCAGGTGGTCCCCACAAAATAAATGAGGATGGAGTGTCATTTTCAATCATTAAACGAATTGGTTTACCTGAACCAAGCAAATGCTGCTGCCCAAAGAAATCACTTATAGTTTGTGGACGAATTCTTTCTGCGAGTGGTGTGGTGGGAATTTTAAATTTATTATTCATACTTCTAAGTCATTGCCAGGAGTCTTCGACGAAGCAATCCTTGAATTAAATTAAACTTGTATTATTTATATTTTATCAAACTTAATAGATTGCTTCACCCCGATAAATCGGGATTCGAAATGACACAAAAGATTATTCTTCCGCCTGAAACTCAATTTTTTTCTCATTAGGTCTAATCATATCATACTTTTCACGGGCAATTTTTTCGATTTTTGCAGGCACATTTCTTTTTAGTGAATCAATTTCTGCTTCTAACTTACTATTTTCTTCTTCAAGCTGTGTTATTCGTGTATTCAAATCTTCTAAATCACTTTTAACCTTTGCATATCTTACTACACCGTAATTGTTAAATAGGATGTACAATGTTCCTATAACAACAACAGCAGCAATAATGTAAAAACGAGTTTTCTTATTCTCTATAAATTTCATTTTAGACTTAGAGTAATAATTTTTTCCACAAGTTGCTCAAAAGAAATTCCTACTGCCTTTGCCATTTTAGGGACAAGGCTTAATGAGGTCATTCCGGGTAAAGTATTAACTTCTAAAGTATAAACTTGATTATCAGGACTTAAACGAAAATCAACCCGAGCATAAACTTCACATCGTAATGATTTGCATGCTTTTACAGCTATGTCCTGCAATTCTTTTGATACGTCAGAAGGAATTTCAGCCGGTACAATGTATTCGCTCATTCCAGAAGTGTATTTACATTCATAATCATAAGTCTCATGTTTTGGTCTGATTTCAAGAACAGGCAGAGCTGTATCATCAATAATAGCAACTGTTAATTCTCTTCCGGGAATATACTCTTCAACTAATATTCTATCTGAATATTCAAATGCATTATGAATAGCCTCAGTAAGTTGATCCGAAGATTTACAAATTGTCAATCCAACAGTTGAACCTTGATCGTTTGGTTTTACAACTGCAGGAAAACCAAATTTTTGTTTGATTAAGTCGTTAACTTCTTCCGTAGTTCGCTCACCTTTTTTGAAGTGGAAATATTTAGGAGTCGGAACGTGATAATCTTCGAATAGTATTTTTGACATTATTTTATCCATAGCAATTGCACTGGATAAAACTTTTGATCCGGTAAATTTTATTCCTTTTAATTCCAGCAATGATTGTATTGTTCCGTCTTCTCCATATTTTCCGTGAAGCGCAAGGAAGGCAATACTAATTTCTGATGGGAAAATAAGATTTATTGCATCCAGATAATTTTCGTTTGAAATTTCAGTAAAATCCTCTTCACTAAAATATTCTTCAACTTCAAGAGGTTGATTGATACCATAAGCTGGATCAAGAATTACAACTTCATGACCAAGATTGATTAATGCATTGTAAACTGATTTACCGGTTGCCTTTGATACTTCTCTTTCCGGAGATGTGCCGCCGAGGAGTAAAAGTACTTTTAATTTTTTATCCATTTAATAATTTTCTTTCGTAGAACAGACTTTAGTCTGTTTACAAACAATAATTTTATATAAATCACAGACTGAAGCCTGCCTACCGTCAGGCAGGTCTGTGCTACGAATTAAATATTTCTTTTATCAGGTATTATACCATAAGTGCTTTCTGATATTTT
The DNA here is from genome assembly GCA_038214015.1 of Ignavibacteriales bacterium. Taxonomy (GTDB): domain Bacteria; phylum Bacteroidota; class Ignavibacteria; order Ignavibacteriales; family Ignavibacteriaceae; genus IGN3. Next base: position 21,669 of record JBBQSH010000013.1, read on the forward strand.
CAGAATATCATTAATCTTTTTTTTTGAAAGCTCTCTTGGTTTTCCTATCAATCTTGCTAACAAAATAATCTTAGCAGCGTGCTCAAGTTTTTCCATTTTGAAATATGCATCATCCAAACTCTTTCCAAGAGTTATGGCTCCGTGATTTTGAAGGAGCATAGCCCAGGTATAATTTATATAAGGTTCTAAACTTCTATGAACTTCGTCAGTGGATGGGGTTGCATACTTACACAATGGAATTTTACCAATCGTTAAAAAAACTTCCGGTAAATAATGTTTATCTAATCCCTCACCAAGCAATGCAAACGCCGTAGCATAAGTTGGATGACAATGCACAACAGCATTTACTTCTTTTCTTTTGTTATAAGCATATAGGTGAATTTTATGTTCTGTAGATATTTTCTGTTTTACAGATAATACTTTTCCAGTTAAATCAATTTCAACAATATCTTTCTCCGTTACATCGTCTTTACAAATTCCGGAACGAGTAATTAGAACAGTGTTGTTGGACGTTCGACATGAAATGTTACCATCATATGCCGCAACAAAACCTTTTTCATATACTTTATGACAAATCTCAACTAACTTTTTCTTGAGAGACATTTCTGTTCCAATTCTTCCATAAGTTTTAAATTTATCAATCCATCTATTCCAGTTGCATGTGGTGCTTCATTGTTAAGAAATGATTTCTGAACTGAACGTATTACGAAGAGTACTTTATTCCCACGTTTTCGAAAACTCTTTCTTGTTTCATCTTCTAAAAGTATGGTAAGTTTTGGTGCTAATAATTTTCTTCCTATCAAATTATCAATAGCTATTGCTCCTTTATGACAAAGTATTTCTATTCTGTTAAAAGCTTTTGTATTATTAAACGAAACATTAAAAGTTCCATATCCGCCTTTTGAAAATTTAACAGTCCCTAGTGAAAAATCATCAACTTCACTTTGATAAATTAAATTACCAACTACGCCATCAATATTTTCAATCTCACCGCCAAAAAATCTAAGCAAATCAATCATGTGTGTTCCGATATCGCGTAATGCTCCACCGCCGCTTAATTCTTTTTTAAATCTAAAATTATTATCAGGTGGAAAATCTGTATTGAAGTGAACATCAATAGAAACAAGTTTGCCAAGTTTTTGGTCAACAATTAACTCTTTCGCTTTTATAACAAGAGGGTGAAAACGATGAACATAGTTTACAGCAAGTAGAACATTATTCTCTTTACAAACCCTTACCATCTCTTCTGCTTGTGCAGAAGTTAATGCAAGCGGTTTTTCGCAAAGTATATTTTTCCCTGCTTTTGCTGCTTTAATTACCTGCTGATAATGATGAGCATTTGAACTTGCTACAAATACGGCATCGATATCCGATTTCAAAAAGTCATCAAAATTATCGAATGAATTCTGCACACCAAATTTTTCTGCAAGTGATTTTGCACGATTGATATCTCTGCTGTAAAGAGAAGTTACCGCACTTCTTCTTGTTAATCTAACTGCAGGCAGAAAAGAATGTTCTGCAAATCTTCCGCAGCCGGCTATTCCCCATTTTATTTTTTTGCCTCTTAATATTTTTTTAACCATTTAATTAAAGCTTTAATCTTTCCATCAATTTTATAATTGGTTTAGAATTCTGCATTATATAAAAATGGACGCTGGAAACGTTCTTATTTAAAAGTTCTTCAACTTGTTTTGCTGCCCATTCAACCCCAATATCAAGAACGTGCTCTGGTTTTGCTGCCATCACTTCATCCGCTAGGGCATCAGGAATATTTATATAGAAATTTTTTGGAACTGAAGTTAAATGCGCCCTTGAAGTTAAAATTTTTAATCCCGGAATGATGGGAACTTTGATCCCAAGTTCTCTGCATATATCAACAAATTTAAAATAATATTGATTATCATAAAACATCTGGGTTACAACATAATCAGCTCCTGCATCAACTTTTTCCTTAACAAATTTTACATCTGTTTTTAGATTTGGGGCTTCAAAATGCTTTTCAGGATAACCACTTACACCAACACAAAAATCAGTAGGGCGTGCATCCAATAAACTATCCTCCAGATACTTACCGTGATTCATATTTATAATTTGTTTTACTAAATCAGCAGCTAAAGGATTTTTGCTTTTCCCTTCGGGAATTGGTTTTTCGTAACCGGAATCATCACCACGTATGGCAAGTACGTTCTGAATCTGCAAATAATTTAATTCAATTAAAAAATCTTCAGTCTCTTCCCGCGTAAATCCTTTTGTTAAAACATGCGGCACGGCATCAATGTTATACTTATTCTGGATAAGTGCACAAATACCAAGTGTGCCGGGTCTTTTTCTTTTAATTTTTTTCTTTATGCCGGTTGTAGTTTCTTCATAGATAACTTCTGCAGCATGTGAAGTTATATCAATAAACGGTGGATTATATTTTGTTATATCATCAAGTACAGATAATAACCCCTTTATATCTCCGCCACGTTTTGGCGGAATCAATTCAAAACTGATAAGTGGATTTTTAGCTTTCTCTAAATGTTCAATTACTTTCATACATTCTCAATTATTTATGATTACAAATCAAATATAATAATACTTTTTTAATTGGTGATAATATGTGCTAACCTGAACTTGTTTCGGGGTCTTTATTGCTTCTGTCGGAGATGAGGTTGTTGCCTAAGTTGAGATTTATATGTCATTCCCGTGAAAACGGGAATCTAAAACCTACAATACAAAGTGGATTCCCACTTTTGTGGGAATGACAAAAACGTTTTTAAGGTTTATGAGATAACCTCATGACCTTCGTCCACTTCAAGAACTAATTACTGTCTAACAAATCTCAAAAGATTTTTACTGTTTTTTCTTATAGATGCTTCATCAGTTTTAATTTTCATATACTTGCCATTGAGCCATAAAGGAGTTTGGTCTCTGTAGTTATTGCTCATTACATTACCTGATTGTCCTGTATTAAGTATTAAATAAAACTCATCTGGATTAGCAAAATCAAAAATAAATCTCATCGATGGTCCAAGTACGTTATCAAATTCATCATGGCGAAACATTGCTATTTCTTCGATACTTTCTGCAAAAGGATATTCCGTATTAAACATGGTTGTGCCATCCCCGCCAAGTTCATAAGGTCCAATGTTTATATATTTATCAAGCAAAGAAAAATTACCGCTAAAAGCGTGTTTGAAAGTTACTTTATGCATACTTCCCCACTGCCAATTGGTTAAATCTTCCCCTAAATTTTCTTCAAGATATGTTAAACCATCTGAAAGACTTTTTCTAACAATCTCTTCACGAGTTTCTTTCTTTTTTGTTTTGATGTCATCAAACCAAATCGATTCCGGCTTTTCTAAAATTTGAAGTAAACTTCTATAAGGCACATTTGCTAGAAACACAAAACGATTGTAAAGATCATCACCCATCTCATCGTTATAAATATTTTTTAATAAGTACTTTAGAAAGACGGAATAAATTGCAGATGTCTGGCTGTATTTATTCAATTCAAAATCCCACTTACTTAACAGGTCAAGTGAAATGCTAAGATTTTTATCATTTACTTTTATTCCTTCAAACGATTTAATAAGATATGGAACAATAGTTCTTGCATAAGGTGAAACCTGATCCATTTGATATTTTTTAAAATCACTTACTGATTGTTTTTGTTTTGATGTTAATAACTCTCTTATTCTATCAATACGAGATGAAGGCTCCCAAAGATTTGATATGTGATATTTAAAATTTTTAATAGCTTTATTATTTGCTGATGCAATAAAATTTTCTGCTGGATTTAGTATTGCGGGAATTTCATCAGTCGGTACAAATCCTCTCCAATCATTTTCCGATGTTGTTCCATCAAAAACCAAAGTTGGATTATTGCTATTTCGTAGCGGAATACGTGCACCCATTATGTAACCGATATTCCCCTGAACATCAGCATAAACAAAATTTTGTCCCGGTATCCCAAAATATTTTACTGCATCACGAAACTCATTCCAGTTTTTTGCTTTATTAATTTTATAAAACGCAAGCATCTCATCGCTAAATTCATTTCCGGACCAGCGCATACTTATTGGTGGAATTTTCTCATCATCTTTATTGTAAATAAACTTGAACGGATGAATATCTGAAATTATTGGACCGCGATGCGTTTCTTCAATTGTAAATACCTGATCCTTACCATCTTTAACTTTTATTGTGTCCGTAATGATTTTAAGATTTTGCCATTGTCCATCAATAAAATATTTAGTTTTGGATGAATCGAGTTTTTCAACATAAAAATCAGCATCATCGTTCATAACATTTGTAAGCACCCAGGAAATATTATCGCCCTTACCTATCACAACTCCGGGAACCCCGGGCAATGTAACACCAGCAGCATTCCAGTCTTTACTTTTTATAACTGCAGCGTACCATTTACCAGGCGCACTAAAAGCAAGATGAGGATCATTTGCAATTATTGGTTTGCCAGAAACCGATTTGTTTGCATTTACAACCCAATTGTTTGATCCGATATGCGTTCCTGTCCAGCCCATCATTTTACGAAAAGCTTTATCTGTCTCTGCTAAGGTAGTTTTTATTGCAGGCAGATATTTAAAATTATCTGCAATAATTGTAGGAGCATTTTCAGGATAATCTGGTAATATTTCTAAAACTTTTTCTTTACCAAGTTTTTGAATTAGCTCTGCGAAAGAAAGATCAGTCCACCAGCTAATATTAAGTTCCCACGCCATCATTTTAATTACAATCAAACTGTGTATTGGTTTCCATTTTTCAGGTTGATATCCTAGCACATCAAACTCAATGGCATAATTACCTTTGCGTTCTTCAAGATAGACGTTCACGCCATCCGAATAAGCTTGTAGCACCCTCATTACAGTTGGATCATACTTACCTAAATTTTTTGCGATGTTTCTTTTTATTCCAACTGTGCGAAACATTTTATCAAAAGGAATAGCTTTCTCTCCAAGTATTTCACTTAGTCTTCCTTCACCTGCTCTGCGAATGAGATCCATTGTAAATAATCTTTCCTGTGCGTGTAAATATCCCAATGCAAAAGCAACATCTTCATCAGATTGGGCAATTATATACGGAACAGCAAAACTATCGCGATATATTTCTAGATCATTAATAATTTTGGAGGATTTAATCTCACCAGAATACTGAGGCAAAGAAGAGGACAACATATTATAAAATATGCCGCCAGCAATAATAAAAATTATTATAATCGTTAACGATAAACCGATTAATGTTTTTTTCCACTTACGCATAAGATTACTCTATTCCTAAAAAACTCAAATAATTTCCTTTGTTTATAATTTCATCAGATTTTGTTTTGTATGCATTAAGAAATGTTTTTGAAATTTGTTTTTTCTTTTTCTCACTAAACGTAAACTCATAAGCAAACAAACTGCCTTCTACATCTTCAACATAATCTATTTCCTGCTGTTGAGAAGTTCTCCAGAAATATGTTTTAGCATCTTTATTAAGAGCTGTATTCATTTTTAATTTTTCAGAAATCAAAAAATTTTCCCACAAAGCTCCTTTATCGTTTCTTGTTTCCAAATTATTGAAGTTTGAAATCAATGCGTTGCGAACTCCGGTATCATAAAAATAGACTTTCCTCATCTTAGTTATTTCTGTACGAAGATTTTTACTGAAAGGATTCAAGCGAAAAACTATAAAAGCCTTTTCCAAAATATCGATGTATTTTGTAATTGTATCTTTATCAATTCCAACTGTGTTTGATAATTCATTGTAAGAAACTTCACTTCCGATTTGCGCTGCAAGGGCTATCAATAGTTTTTCTAAAATTTCAGGTTTACGTATTCCCTCATAACTTAAAATATCTTTGAACAAATAACTTCTTGTAATTTCTTTTAGCAGAGTTTTCTTTTCATTCTGATTAATAATTATCTCAGGATACATTCCAAAAATTATTCTTTCTTCAAGTAATCTATTTGCCTCAAGCCATCCAAAACTTTTACTTAACTCTCTCATTGAAATAGGATATAAATGATATTCATATTTTCTTCCTGTTAATGGTTCATTGATAACATTTGAAAGTTCAAAAGCTGATGACCCTGTTGCTACAACCTGGACATCTTTAATTTCGTCAACAAAAAGTTTAAGTGTAATGCCAATATTTTTTACTCTCTGTGCTTCATCAATTAGTATAAGTTTATTTTGCTGTATTAAATTTTTTAATCTGGTCGATGTTGCATCAGTAAGCATTTCTCTAATATCTGGTTCGTCGCAGTTAAGATATGCTGCTCTGTCTTCAAACTTCTCTCCTATCTTTTTAATAAGAGTGGTTTTACCCACCTGACGGGCACCATAAATTATTATAAGTTTACCTTTAAATAATTTACTTTCTATAGACGATTGAATTTCTCGATTTATCATAGATAAGACCTCTTTTTGCTGGTCAAAACATAAGATTTTTCGATTATAATCGCAAATTCTTATGGTATTTTTCGATTACGATCGCATATTCTTATGTTTTTTTATAATCTTAACCTGTTTGTTCAGTTCAAGGGTCTGTGGAAAAACTCTGGAAGGTCATTTCGAAGGATTCGCCGCGGCGAACTCGACTGAGAAATCTATACAAATTATCAGACTTCTCCCTTCGGTCGAAGTGACAATCACATTTTTCACATAGAATTTATATAAAGAGATTCACGGAGAGAAATATAGAGTATTAATATTCTTCTGGGCGCTATACTCTTTGCGCTCTGCGTCTTAGTGGCAATCCAGATTTGATTCATTTACAACCTGTGCAGAGATGGTTGGAGAGAGGTATGGAATTCCTAATCCCATGCCACGAATTATAAACAGCAAACCCAGTGCTAATGCAAAAACAGGAACTGCTTTAGTAATCTTTCTTCTAATATTAAGATTAATAAATTTTCCAAATATCGTTGCAGCAAACATCATTGGTACTGTGCCGAGACCAAATAAAAGCATAACTGCTGATCCGGAGATTGCATCGCCGCTGGCAATCGCACCTGCTAATGCAACGTAAACTAATCCGCATGGAAGAAATCCATTAAGTATTCCAATCAAAAACATTGCGGAAAAAGTTCCAGTTTTAAACAATCCACTTATACCAGATTTTAATGGAAGTGTAATTTTCTGAACAAGGTTATGTTGTGTGATTTTTGCTTTATACTTTGCTGGAATTAAAACAACAATAACAATTGCAATACCTAGTAAAATAGAAACGCTCTGTTGAAATCCAGAGATGACAAGCCGCGAACCAAGTAATCCAAACACTGCACCAAGAAAAGAATAAGTTGTAACTCTGCCTAAATTATAAAGCAATCTTCCTGAAACAAAAGATAAATTATTTGAGTTAGGAACAGGAAGTGCAATTGCTATTGGGCCACACATTCCAATGCAGTGGAAGCTTCCAAATAATCCGACAAAGAATGCTGTTAAAATTTCTGGTGACATACAATTTAATTAATACTTGGATGATAAAAGAGACAAGTCATTTCGAAGTCCGCCGCGGCGGATTCGACTGAGAAATCTTTAGATTGAATTGAAACAGATTTCTCCCTTAGGTCGAAATGACAATTATTCTTATCGTTCAACTGAAATCTCATATTCCAATGCTTTAATTAATTACAAAAGAACTTTCTTTATAGTACTCAACAGAATCCTGCATCCAATTAAGTTTAACTTTCCAATAACCCTTCTCAAGATTTTGAGTAGAAATTAATTGCTGTGCACTTGTATCGATTGAAATAGAGAATGCAAAATCTTTTTTAGAATCTGATGGTCGATAGAATTGAACTGTTCCATTTAAACTTTTTTGTGCAAATTCTTTTGGGAAAACCAATCTAATAAAACCATTTTCAAGATTAATCTGAATAACTTCACTCATCGAATTAGTTCTGTTCACTCGATCAATCTGATCCTGATGCTTAATTCCTTTATCGTAATAATCACTTGCAACAAGATCAACATCCTGATTCATTAAAAACACAACAGTGCTAATTGTGATAACCATAAATATGATTATTGAAATTAGAATTCCTGTTCCCCAATTAAATTTACTTTTGCTCATTTGCTTTCACCGGTCCTAAAAATGATGTCTTAACTTTTTTAATCAACTTATTTCCATCATAAACACCAATTTCAATTGGTGTGTTCATTTTACTTAAAGTTGTTTTATCCAATAGAACTAAAAATTTTGTTTCAACAATTTGTTGAGATTTAAGAATAATATCTTTACCAACCAATTTTAATTCACCATCAGAAGGATTTTCAAGCTTTATCTGCACTGGCGTTTCATTAAAGGTTTTATTTACAATATTAAGATCATAAACATTACTTACTTTACCGTTAGGCTGTTCTTGAAAAAGCATGCCCGGTGTTCTTAATACATTAACCGAGTAATCAGTTCTAATGGATAATAAATAACCAAGAATTCCTAATAACACAACAAGGATTACAGAATACAACATCATTCGTGGTGTAATTTTAAACTTAGTATTGTTTTCAATTCCATTAAGCGAACCGTATCTGATTAATTTTTTTGGACGATTTATTTTTTCCATTACAGCATCACACTCATCAATACAAGCTGTGCAGTTTACACACTCAAGCTGTATCCCATTTCTAATATCAATTCCTGTTGGGCAAACATCAACGCATAAATGGCAGTCTATGCAGTCACCTTTATCAGATTGGACTTCATTCTTTTTTATTTTCCCGCGCGGCTCACCTCGTTTATGATCATAAGCTATAACAATTGAATCTTGATCGAGTAAAACACCTTGCAATCTTCCATAAGGACAAACAATTGTGCAGGCTTGTTCGCGGAAGAATGCGAACACCCAATAAAAAATGAATGAGAAAGCTATGAGGGCAATAAATCCGCTTAAGTGTGCGCTTGGCGGCTGAGATATTATTTCTATCACCTTGTCCATACTTATTATGTAGGATAAAAATATATGCGCGATGATAAATGCAAGGATGAAAAAAATAAAATTCTTCAAACCTTTTTTAAAGAGCTTTTTACCATTCCATTCTTCCGCTGCCAATTTACGCTGATCTCTTGCATCGCCCTCAATCCAGTATTCAATTTTTCTAAAAACCATTTCCATAAAAATTGTTTGAGGACATACCCACCCGCAAAATATTCTTCCAAATACAACAGTAAACAGAATTACAAAAACGATAATTGAAATCATTGCAAGACCGAAGAGATAAAAATCGTGCGGGCCAAATGGAATTCCAAATAAAATAAAATTTCTATTCAGAAAGTCGAATAAAAGGAACTGATGACCGTTTACTTTAATAAACGGAACTATGACTAAAAATGCCAGAAGAAAAAAGCTAAGTATTGTTCTTGCGTTATAAAATTTACCCGATGGTTTTTTCGGGTAAACCCATTTTCTTTTACCATCACTCGTTACTGTTGCAAGTTGATTTCTATATTCTTGTTTATCTTTAGCAATTAGTTTTTCATTTGTTTCCATTAATCTTCTCTAAATAAATCATCTCAACACCATCAATTCGATGCAACTGCAGTTGAATCAGATTCTTTCCAAATTGTGCCTTCTGGTTGTTTTGGATTTGCAGGAGTAGTTCCGTGCATAGAGATAATATAACTTGCCACATCCTGCATTTGTTTGGGACTTAACTGACTTTGCCAACTAATCATTCCTTTTGCAACAACACCGTACTTGATTACTTTAAATACATTTTTAATTCCGCCGCCATGAATCCAATAATCATCTGTGAGATTCGGACCAACTAATCCACCACCATCAGCAGAATGGCAAGCAACACAATTTGTGTTAAATATCTGTTTGCCTGCATCAATGGCTGCCGGATCAGTAAGTAAAGTAACTGATTCTTCATTTAGAAACGCCCCAGAATTCATTAGTGCAGCTCTTTCAACCTCAGCTTGCTTAACTTGCAGTTGATATTCTTCATCCTGCAACGGGCTTGAGTTAAATACATGATAGTCTAACATATAAACCACAGCGAAAAATATTGACATATAAAATAGCCATAAAAACCATGGTGGAATTTTACTGTCCAACTCGCGTATTCCATCATAATCATGGTCTAATAATAATTCATGTTCAGTTTCGACAGGCGTTGTTTTTGTAATAGCTCTTCTAAACTTAGCAAAAGCAGAAGGTTGTTTTACTAAAACTTCCTCTTCAGCAGCACCTTTTCTTCCTTCATAATAAACTATTGCAATAAAACTAATTATGATAATTGCTAGCAGAAACATCGCAACAATATCATAGTATAAAGGAGGAAAATCAGATTCACCTGCAGCAAAAATTTGTGGAGAACATATAAAAGTAAATGCCGCAAGAAAAACGGTGAAATGATTAAACTTTTTTCTCATAAAGATCACCTGTATTGTTAAAATTATTTTCTTCCTCATTTTCAAAAGGAAGGTTTTCCATTTTCTTAATGTATTTTTTATCTACTTTTAACATCCAAACCAGGATGACAACAAAGAACAAAACAAAAACAATTAAAGAAATAATCGGGTAAACCGAAATACCATCAATAGATTGTAATAATTCTTTATGCACTATTATACCTACTTACTTTCTGCAACAGGATTTGCTTTGATATCAGTACCCAGCCTTTGCAAATAAGCAATCAATGCTATGATTTCTTTATCAGGTTCCGCAGGCACACCATTCTTCTGCAAATCAAGTGCAATTGCCTCAGCTTGTTTCATCAAATCATCCGTTGCCTGATTTTCATATCCCTCCGGATACGGAACACCTAAGCTTCTCATTACATTAATTTTTTTCGGAGTTAATGAAACATCAAGAGCGTTTTCTATTAACCATGGATATGGCGGCATTATTGAACCAGGGGACATAGATCTTGGATTTTCCATATGTAGATAATGCCAGAGGTTCGGATATTTTCCGCCTACTCTGTGTAAATCTGGCCCGGTTCTTTTTGATCCCCATAGGAATGGATGATCATAAACATATTCACCTGCTTTTGAATATTCACCATATCTTTCAGTTTCAGATCTGAAAGGACGAACCAATTGTGAATGACAATTATTACAACCTTCTCTTATATATAAATCACGTCCTTCTAACTCAAGCGGAGTGTAAGGTTTTACAGAAGCGATTGTTGGAATATTTGATTTTACCAAAAACGTTGGTACAAATTCTACTATTCCGCCAATTAGAATAACAACTAATGAAGCCAATAAAAAGTATATTGGTTTTCCTTCCAACCAGCGATGTGAAATTTTTTCTTTTTCTTCTTTGTGCATTGCAGCAGCTTCAGCTTCTTCATTTGTAACAAGCTTACCTGCCATCATCGTTTTAGAAAGATTGTAAACCATCATCAACATTCCAACTAAATACAATGTACCGCCAAAAGCTCTTATCATATACATCGGTATAATTTGCAGTGTGGTTTCTAAGAAATTTGGATATTGAAGCATTCCCATATCATTAAATTGTTTCCACATTAATGATTGCGCAACACCAGACCAGTACATAGCAGATGCGTAAAATACTATTCCAAGTGTTCCAACCCAAAAATGAACATTAGCCATTTTTTTAGAATACAGTTCGGTCTTAAATATTTTTGGGATTAACCAATAAAACATTCCAGCAGTTAAAAATCCATTCCATCCAAGTGCGCCAATATGAACGTGTGCAACAATCCAATCTGTAAAGTGCGCAATTGCATTTACATTTTTTAAGGATAACATTGGACCTTCAAATGTGGACATACCGTAAGCTGTTACTGCAACAACCATAAATTTTAAAATCGGATCTTCTCTAACTCTATCCCAAGCACCTCGTAAGGTTAAAAGTCCATTTATCATACCACCCCATGAAGGAGCTATCAACATAATTGAAAAAACAGTTCCTAATGATTGAGCCCAATCTGGTAAAGCAGAGTATAATAGATGATGTGGCCCTGCCCAGATGTATAAAAAAATCAAGGACCAAAAGTGTATAATCGAAAGTTTGTATGAGTAAACAGGTCTGTTTGCAGCTTTAGGTAGATAGTAGTACATCAAACCGAGATAAGGAGTAGTTAAAAAGAAAGCTACTGCATTATGCCCATACCACCATTGAACTAACGCATCCTGAACGCCTGCATACAATGAATAACTTTTAAATAAACTAACTGGAAGTTCAAACGAGTTTACTATATGAAGCACTGCAACAGTTACCCATGTTGCAAGATAAAACCATATTGCAACATACATGTGTTTTTCACGTCGCTTAATGATCGTTCCAATCATATTGATACCAAACACTACCCAGATAAGTGTGATAGCAATATCAATTGGCCATTCAAGTTCAGCATATTCTTTACTGGTTGTAAGCCCTAGTGGAAGACTAATAGCAGCAGCAACAATAATTAATTGCCATCCCCAGAAATGGATCCGGCTAAGTAACGTGCTGAACATAGGGGCTTTAAGAAGTCTTGGAAGTGAATAATATATGCCGGCAAAAATAGCATTTCCAACAAAAGCAAAAATAACAGCATTGGTATGCAGCGGTCTAATTCTTCCGAATGTTAAAAACGGAATACTAAAATTCAGCTCAGGGGCAAAAAGCTGGCTTGCGATAAGCACACCCACTAGCATTCCCACTACACCAAATACCAATGATGCTATAGTAAAGTCTCTTACGATTTTATTATCGTAGCTGAACTTCTCTAACTGCATAAGGGCTCCTTTAATTGAAGTTGTAATTTAATTATCAAGTTTTTTTTCTTCTTTTAATTTTATTTCTTTTACAGATTCTTTTTCTTTTTTTGATTTCTCATCCTCGAAAAGCATACGAACAGATGGTGTGTACGTGTCTGAGTATTGCCCACTTTTAACGCTCCACAAAAACGCGATTAAAAATCCCACCGCAACTAATAAACTAAATCCGATCAAAACCACTATTACCGAGATAACAAACCTCTTTTTTTAGCTATAAAATTTGTTGCTAGTGTTGCAACAAGCACTACACTAATGGAACTAAGCGGCATAAGTACTGCTGCAAAGAGAGGTGATAACATTCCCTTAATTGCAAAACTTAGCCCGACTAAATTATAAAAAAATGATATTAAAAAGTTTAAATGGATGATCTTTAAACTGGATTTTGAAAACTTTAAATAAGTTGTTATGTTTTTTAATTGCATCGAGTCAAGAATTGCATCGCACGCGGGAGTAAAGTTGCTAATGTCATCAGTTACAGATATCCCAACATCGCTTTGGCTGAGTGCGCCCGCATCGTTTAATCCATCACCAATCATTAAAACTTTATTTTTCTTCGATTGCAATTGCTTTACAAAATTTAATTTCTCTTCAGGCGATTGTTTAAAGTGAAGTTGTGAATCATCATTAAATATTTTAAGTAAGTTTTCTTTTTCACCAGCATTGTCTCCTGAAAGCAGAGACAGATTATATTTGTTCGATAAATCTTTAATAACTTTATCAATCCCATCTCGATACGAATTTGAAATGGTAAAATTTCCTATAACTTCGGAATTGATGGAAATATAAACTCTGGTTTTTATATTATCATTTTCTTGCTCAATAATCTTGTAACCAACAAATTCCGGAGAACCTATTTTAATATGATACCCGTATACTACTCCCTCAACACCTTTTCCGGTTAGCTCGCTGAACTTTGTGACGTGATAAAAAGCAGTTCCTTCGATTGAATCAAAGATTTTTTTACTTAATGGATGGGTGGAACTTTTTACAAGAGATTTTATGCATTCTTGCTCGGTTTGATTTAGTATTTTACCAGAATAAATAATATCAGATTTCCCTGATTCTGTAATCGTTCCTGTTTTATCAAACACAACTGAATTTATCTTTGCCAGCATCTCCACAACGGAAGAATTCTTCAAATAAAATCGGTTCCGTCCAAAAATCCTCATAGTATTGCCTAAAGTAAACGGTGTAGATAATGCTAAAGCACAGGGACACGCCACAATCAACACAGAAGTAAAGACATTAATTGCGATAGAAGAACTAACCGGATACCAAAAAGCGGCACCAATAACAGCGATTAACAAAACAACAATTGTAAAATATTTGCTAACCGTGTTTGAGAAATTTGTAAATTGACTTTCAGATTTTTTGTTGAATGTATCATTATTCCATAGTTGTGTTAGATAACTCTGTGAGACTTTTTTAATCACTTCAAGTTCTATCAAACCTGATTTTTGTCTGCCACCGGCATAAATCATTCCACCGCTAACTTTATGAATTGGATGAGATTCACCTGAAACAAAACTATAATCAATTAACCCATCACCATTCATTAAAATGGAATCTGCTGGCACAATTTCATTTTGTCTAATGATTATTCTGTTTCCAACCATCAAGTTAGAAACAGGGATTGATTTTTCTATTTCATTTTGTTTAATAGTTACAGAGAGAGGAAAATAAGCTTTATAATCACGCTCAAAATTCATCGCATCGTAAGTTTTTTCTTGTAAGATTTTTCCAATAAGCAAAAAGAAAACTAATCCAGCTAATGAATCAAAATAACCAGCTTGATTTAGAAACAACAGTTCATAGATACTTCTCACAAATAAAACTAATATTCCCAATGAGAGAGGAACATCAATATTAATTATTTTCTTTCGTAATCCTTTATAAGCAGATACGAAATAATCTGAAGCAGAGTAAAAGAAAACCGGGATAGAAAGAATTAAATTTAGATATCCAAAAAAACTTTTTAGCAGATTGTCCGAACTAGTGATTGAAAAATATTCTGGAAAGCTGAATAGCATTATATTGCCAAAACAAAATCCAGCCACTCCTATTTTATAATAGAGGTTCTTATTTGATTTTATCGGAATCTTCTTTTCAGCGGTATCAAGATTTAATTGCGGTTCATATCCAATTGAAGAAATAAGAATAACTACATCTTTTAAGGATATTTTCTCATGAATAAATTTTACACTTAGTTCTTTTCTAACAAAATTTACGGTAGAGTTTGTTATTGCAGGATTTAACTTAAAAAGATTTTCAAGCAGCCAGATGCACGAGCTGCAATGCATTTGCGGAATAAAAAAAGTAATCTTAGAAATTTTATCATCCTGAAATTCTAACAATTTATTTATTGTAGAAACATCATCAAGATAGTCAAACTTTTTAGATTCAAAATTCCTTGGTGAAATTCCGGGACTTTGCTCAAAATTATAATAACTGCAAAGTTCCCCTTGATTCAAAATTTCGTAAACAGTTTTACAGCCAGTGCAGCAAAAATATTTTTCATCGATAGCGATGGATTTATCTTTACAAATATCGCCGCAATGATAGCAAATAACTTCTGTATTTATATTTATTACGCCGGTCATTTTCTAACTAAAAAATAATTTAATCAGATGATTTGAACAAAAATTGATAAGAATATTTTGCCAAATATAAACTATTTAAAAAGTTCATACTTGCTTAAAAATAAATTCAAATTAATTGTTATTTCTTCTTCATGAAATTTAAGAAAAGTCTAGCTTACCAAAACTGAAAGTTTAGGAAAAGACAAAAAAAATCCCGATCAAAAATCGGGATTAAAATAAATCTTGGCAGCGACCTACTCTCCCACACACCTGCGCATGCAGTACCATCGGCGTGCTGGGGCTTAACTTCTCTGTTCGGAATGGGAAGAGGTGTAACACCCAGGCTAAAACCACCAAAATTTAAACACTTAGCTAAACTTACTTTAGCTTAAAATAAAATGAAAAAATGAAAGAGCGAGCCTGTAAGAGAAAATCAAATCTGTATTTAAAAATTTAAATGGATAAGCCTCACGACCTATTAGTACTACTTGGCTGAATACATTACTGTACTTACACCTATAGCCTATCAACCTCGTCATCTCCGAGGAGTCTTTAGTTACTTACGTAAGGGATACCTAATCTTGAAGCGTGCTTCGCGCTTAGATGCTTTCAGCGCTTATCACAACCGTATATAGCTACCCAACTATGCCACTGGCGTGACAATTGGTGCACTAGAGATACGTTCACTTCGGTCCTCTCGTACTAGAAGCGACCCTTCTCAAGTATCCTGCGCCCGCATAGGATAGGGACCGAACTGTCTCACGACGTTCTGAACCCAGCTCACGTACCGCTTTAATTGGCGAACAGCCAAACCCTTGGGACCTTCTTCAGCCCCAGGATGCGATGAGCCGACATCGAGGTGCCA
>JBBQSH010000014.1:0-37576 GCA_038214015.1 Ignavibacteriales bacterium
GAATCAATACCGTGTGAAAATCTATAATTAAGTTCGTGCACACGATTTATAGCCTGAACCTTTGCACCATCAACGTAATTGCTTGGATAATATGGTTGATAGAAATCATTAAGAGTATTTGTTTCAGTAATTCCGGTTGTAGAAACGTGGCAGTCTTCGCAACTTTGATTATCGTGACACATGACGCAATTTGCATTAAACTCTTGAGCGGCAAATTTGTGATTCTTTGCAAAGCTTACAACTTTATGATCCTGCGGAAGTAAATTAACCGTTGAGATGTGGCATGACTCACAAGCATTTGAGGCAACTGTTTTATCGTTATGGCAGGTGTAACAGGTTGCCATCTGTGGAAGAGCACCTGCTGATTGCCAGCTATAATCAACTTCACTTAATCCTTTATGACAGGATTCGCAAGTTTTTCCTTCACTAGCTAAGTGTAATTTATGATTGAATAATAAACCTGATTCACTTTTAACGAGTGCCTCATAAGTATTGTCGTAGTGGCAAGTTGAACATTCTTCTTCATTATCCACTTCATGACAGGCTGCACAATTTTCATGATTTGGGAAAAGTGGATCTTTTAAACTTACACTTTCGCTTACTGCAGAGTGGCAAGTTTGACAATCAACTAATTCCTTATGAAGCGAGTGTGAAAATTTAATTCTTCCCTCGTTTGAATTGGCTATTTCTTCTTTTTGTGAACTAAAAGCTCCAATCAAAAGAAAAACAACTAATCCCAAAAAAACAAACAGATATAAAACTTTTAATTTTTGCATAGTTAGAATATTAAATGTTTAAGTTAAACCAGTAATTTAGTTTGAAGAATAATCTCATATCATTCTTATAAATTTTGTTATCCATATACTGTCCCTGTAAATCAAACGAGAGCGAACGGAATGGACGGATATTTGCACCAACCATCAATGTAGTAATATTGTTTGCTTCATCATCAGGACTTAGCTTATAATTTGTATATGATAAACCAATCGAAGGAGTAAATAATCCTTCAAAGAAAGTATATCCGGAATACAATGATACGGCATCTAATTCTCCCGCATATCCAAAAGTTTTTCTGTAGTTAATACTGCCATATGTTGTGGATAATCCAAGACCTACTCTTTGAGAATTTTCGTCCTTGTATTCAACATTTCCGAACTTACCAATAACAGTAAACATATTATTAATCTTATAGTCTGCACCGATTTCAACTTCGTATGTATTACCATAATCAAACACAGAAAAGATTGAGTTATATCTAATTTTTGGTTGACGGTAATTGTAGTAAAGATTTATTCCTAATCTATCAACAGCCTCGGTACGAGCATCAAATTCAAACTTTGATGTTTGACTGAAGTTTAGATCATAATCATATCTGGTAAAGATAGAAACCAAACCTGGCATACTGTAGTTAACTTCACCGGTAACAAACTCGTATTGATTGGATTTATTTTCAATATCAACTTCGATAAGATTGAGATCAGGGTTTAAACGATTTGCAGTATATTTTTGAGGTTGAAAGTTCTTATTAACATACCCGAGACTGAGTTGAAAATCTTGAAGTACTGTGGTAGTAAACTTTCCACCAAATAAATAATTTTCATCAAAGTTTTCAATTAACTCAAATTTTTGGTAAGCAGGAACATTACCACCAAAATAGGCATTAAGTTTATAGTTGGTTTGTTTAAGTGTTAGAGAGGCCCCATCATAAACACCACCTGCAATACTATTGATAATTGGCTGTCTACCCAATCTAACTGTGGCAATATCCATTATATCCCGTGCTTCAAAATACAGGTTATAAAATCTTAATCTGGGATCAGTTTCCAAATCATTCATCACATCGGTTTCAAAATTCAGATATGATCTTATTGAAATCTTATCATAATTAAGATTTAGATTCAACATTTCATAAGCTCGCAGGTACTGTTCGGATGAGTTTAAAGAATCATACCTTTCAAAGGTATAAAGTGAGCTTGAAAATCTACCATTAATATTTTGTGCAGATATAAATGCTGTAGCTCCTAAGAAGAGCAAAAGTATAAATTTTTTCATTTAATTTTCTATCAGAATTTTTTCTATAATGGAATTAATTTTCAGTTTTAGGTACTGAGTGTTTAATCTTTTGCCAAGCTTCGTTAATGTCCATATCCACATAAGTTGGACTTTCAACATTATGACATCCGATACAGAAATTTTCAAGTTTATCATGAACAACCAAACCGTTTTTAATCGATAAATCTCTGTCTTTCATAACTTTCATGTCTTTGTATGCTGAACCTGGTCCGTGGCAGGTTTCGCATTGTACACCGTCTTCAACTTTAAATTTCTTGCCCATCATCGAGGCATCTAAGTTATATCCAATAACATGACATTTTAAGCACTCAGCTGTTTCTACTGCAGGTGTTTTAAATCCCTTTTCAGCAGCTATTTGATTTGCCTTCTCTGTCTTCAAAGTTTCAAAAGCTTTTGAGTGTGCACTGTTCTTCCAGATAGAAAGTTGGCTGCCTTGTTTTTCTGTTTTATGGCACATTCCACAGGTTTCTACACCAACATATGTGTTTCCGTTTTGAGCCTGGAGAAGAAAGACTGGTACGAATATTAGAGATGCAAGGATATAAATGAAGTTTTTCATGAGATCTCCTAAATGATGATTAAATCCTGTTGTAATATTCAAAGAATTATTAATAAAGGCAACTAAAATTAGAATTCATTATTGTAATAATGAAACGTTCCTTTAATCAAAATTTACAATTTTTACAGTAAAACAAATTAGATACCAAATAAATCGTTTGATTTTATTACTCCCAGGTAATCAAAATTCTTTAATTTGAAAATTTCAATCAATATTCTCCCATTACTGATAATTGTTGTCACAAAGCTTTACCTCATTAATCAAACAAGACAAGTTACTTCTAGAAAAACCGGGTATATTTAAGAAATGTAAATTTTTCACTATGTTTGCATCACAAATTTTATTTCTGATCTAACTTCAGTGATTTTCCAATTAGTAATCATTCGAATTTATCAGCGTTATTTTTGGCTGTTCAACATTTACTTTAATTTAAAAACTACTCAAAGAACTATATGACTATTGAGAATCTGACAGTAAAAGATTCATCCGTTCACGGAATGGGACTCTTTGCTACTGTTGAGCATAAAGAAGGACAAATAATTACTATTATAAAGGGTGAGTTAATTAACGCTGATGAATGCGTGAAAAGAGAAGATGAAGGCAACGTCTATATTTTCTACAAAGACGAAAATGAATATATAGATGCTTCTAATCATTCTCAGTTAAGATATTTAAACCATTCCTGCAACTATAATTGTGATATTGATGAAGATGAGAATGGTAATTTGATATTATTTGCGGTTGAAAATATTCCGTCGGGCGAAGAGCTTACTATTGATTATGGCTATGATGAAATTTATGAATATTGTTCCTGTAATGATTGTGAACATAAGCCAAGTTTAATTTCTGCCGGTACAGTCTAAGTTAAAATCTGAGTATGTAATGCAATCTCCTCAAGAACAGAGGAAACTTTTAAGCACGAGCTCATTGAACCATTAAAAACTATTGCTTTACCTTTTACATGAACTTCAAAAGCAAAACCACGTGCTTGTTCAAAGCTGCATTGTGTTGCAATAATTAGCTGGGCAATAACTTCTTCAAATGTATGCCAATCATCGTTGAACAATAGAACTCTTGAAGAAATATCAACATCCGAAGTTTCTTCAGTCGTTATTTCAACCTGTCTGGTTTCATCCGGTTTTAATTCCATAGCTAAAAAATACTTAATTGAATTTTTTAATAAAAGTTTTAAGGTAAATTATAGATTGCTGACACAATAAATTCATTCAAACAAATAATAAATCATCTCTTAATTGATTTTAGAGTACTGTCTCTTTATATTTTTGTATCAAAAACTAAGAACTTTACGGAGGTTAAATGAAAATAGCAGTATGTGTAAGTCACGTACCAGACACTGCTACACGAATCAAAATCGGAGCGGATAGAAAATCAATTGATCCAACCGGTGTTACATATATCATAAATCCTTATGATGAATTTGCAGTTGAAGAAGCGCTTAAAACTAAAGAAAAAATTGGCGGTGATTCCATAGTTTATGCAATCAGCGTTGGTGGTGATGCTAATAAGGAATCAATTCGCAAAGCATTAGCAATGGGTGTTGATGAAGGTGTATTGCTAAAAGATGACTCTCCTAGAGATTCTTTTGGAATTGCTCACGCTCTTGCAGATGAGATCAAATCTCTTGGGTGTGAGATTGCATTTTTTGGTAAGCAATCTGTTGATTTTGATAATTCGATTACAGGACAGGTAACTGCTGAATTACTTGGTTACAATTGTGTACCTGTTGTAGTTGATTTTAAATTAGATGGTTCAAAGATTACTGCTGAGCGTGAAATTGAAGGCGGAAGAGAAGTTGTTGAAACTGAACTACCGGCAATTATCACAACTCAAAAAGGTTTGAACGAACCAAGATACGCTTCATTAAAAGGAATAATGGCTTCAAAGAAAAAAACTATTACTGAAAAAGCCGCTGCTCAATTTTCAAATTATTCTGAAATTCTTGATATGAACCTTCCTGCTTCTAAACAAGCTGGAAGAATTTTAGGGACCGATAGTAGCGCAGTAGCTGAATTAGTTAAACTATTACACGAAGAAGCAAAGGTTATATAGGTAAAATTATGGCAAATAAAATTTTAGCAATCTTAGAACAAAGAGAAGGTTTACTTAAAAAAGTTTCATTTGAAGCAGCAAGTACCGCGTCCAAACTAGCTAAAGACTTGAATCTTGAAGTTGAAGCAGTTGTTGCAGGATCAGATGTTAATAATCTTGATGAGATTTCTAAATATGGAATAGCAAAAGTTGTCCTTCTGAAGAATTCGGACTTTTCAAATTATACTTCAAGCGGATATACTGAAGCAATTAGCGACTATGCAAAAGAAGTTAATGCCGTTTGTTTGATAGTTGGTAACACATCTCTAGGAAACGATCTTGCACCACGTTTAGCTGTTAAGTTAAATTCGGGTTGCGTGATGGATTGTGTAAATCTTCAAGTTGAAGCAGGAAATATTATCGCAACTCGACCGATTTATGCAGGAAAAGCCTTCGTAAAAGTAAAATTATCAACAGAAGTTAAAGTATTTACAATCAGGCCAAATGTATTTAAGGCTGAATTATCTGAAAATGGGAATGCAGCAATTGAAACGAAAGAAATTTCTTCTCCAAACCTTAAATCAAGAGTTGTGTCATTCAAAAAATCTGAAGGCAAATTGGATGTTGCAGAAGCAGATATAATTGTTTCAGGCGGCAGAGGAATGAAAGGACCGGAAAATTTTAATCTTATTGAATCTCTTGCAGACGCACTTGGTGCAGCAGTTGGGGCTTCTCGTGCAGTTGTTGATGCCGGCTGGAGACCTCATCGTGAACAGGTTGGACAAACTGGAAAGACTGTCTCCCCTTCTTTATATGTAGCTTGCGGAATCTCAGGTGCCATTCAGCATCTTGCTGGAATGTCAACATCAAAATATATTGTAGCAATTAACAAAGATAAAGACGCTCCTATTTTTAGTGTTGCCGATTATGGAATTGCAGGAGATATTTTTGAAATTTTACCGGTTCTTACTGAAGAGATAAAAAAAATACGTTCATAATTTAACAGGCTATAAAGTTGGATAAAGTTCAGTGTGAAATATTAGGTTTATCAACCAACCCATCTACCGGTGGGGCTTATGCAATTTTATTAAAAGAGATTGAAGGCACACGCAGGTTACCTATAATTATCGGTGCGTTTGAAGCCCAGGCAATTGCTCTTGAAATGGAAGGCATTAAACCCCCAAGACCGTTAACTCATGATTTATTAAAGACTCTGGTTGATAATCTTGGTGCTAACGTTGTAGAAATAGTAGTGAATGAATTAAAAGAAAATACTTTTTATGCTAAGATAATTCTTGAGGCTTCTGGATTAACAAATGAAATTGATGCACGGCCGAGTGATGCTATCGCTCTGGCTGTGCGAACTTACGCTCCAATTTTTGTAAATGAATTAGTTATGAGTGCGGCAGCATTTATTCCTTCGGATGAAACTGATATACCTGGATTTGAAACTAGTGACTTAGAATCTGATAAAAGACCATTGTCTAAAGAAGCTCAGCTAGCAGCGCTGCAGGATAAGCTGCGTGAAGCTTTGGAAAGTGAAGAGTTTGAACGTGCTGCAAAATTACGAGATGATATTAAACGGTTATCACAGAATAATTAATTAAAAACCTGTTTACCAATTTCGCATTCCATACATTTTTTTTTGATACAATAATTTCTGAATAGATCTATCATACCTTGGTAGTAAACACTTCGGAATTTTTCATTCTTTAATCCAAGTGTTTCATTAACCTGATCAACAAGATGATTGCCTTCTTTTTGATAATAATTTAAGAACAAGTCTAAAACTTTTTGAGATAATTCTTTATTACCGTGTATTTCGAAATACACGGAATATATTGGAAGTATAATATTTATCACAATCTCATCCGCTCTACCAAGTCCGATAAAATAATTTAATTTTGTTTTTGTTTCCTTATTAAAATTATAATGATCAGACCAATAACCTTCACCTTTTATAATGATTTCACTTCTAAGTTTGGTAATAAGTTTATTGATATCGGTAAACTGCTTAAAAATGTTTAGAATACGAATGAATTGTTCGTGTATAATTATTTTTTCAAGCAGCCTTGCACCGGCAGCTATTCTAAGGGTTGGAAAATTTTGTGGTCTAAGTTTAAAGAAATTCCAGTCGTTTTTATTTAGCAATCCTGAATCATAATTATTTTTAACGGATGACCATAAATCCATACTGTTTCTCATGTATACAGAAGTTTCTTCATCTGGAATATCGATCACATCAGGAAACATTCCGCTTACATGGAAAAGAATGCTCTCAATCATTTCTTTATTCAACTGATTTACAGATTTAAAGAATTTAATATCAACTGTTCTACTTAGCTTTAACATTATATCTTTATTTTTAGAATAGCCTAAAGCCTCAAATAATTGTTCATAATAAAGCTGCTGCCAAAGTTCTAAATACTCAAAATCTTTTTGTATGTATTCTCTTGTTGATATTTCTTTATGAAAATCGTGATAAACTTTTGGCTCTTTAATATGCAGTTCATCTAATAAAACCAGTTCCTTAAGACGTTCAACATTTCTTTCACACTTTTTTCTAAATCTTAGCAGCCCAAGATTTTTTAAATAATTTAATTTATCTCTTCTTTCAACAGAATGATTTAGTTGAGCGCAAGGCATTTTAATTTCATCATCGGATTGAATTGCTTTTAAATCCTGTTGTATATTTTGTTTTATTGAAGATGAAAGAAAGCCTTCTAACGAAAGCGTTGGAACCTTTCTGCCGCTTTGGGTTACAACAAAAGGATATGATGAATCATTAGAAAGGACTGCGTGTAGAATTACTTTATTATATCTCTGGTTAAGATTGTGTCCGTGATCTTTCCAATCAGAATGTAATGTGTCTATTTCAACATCACCGGAAAATGTAATATTGCCGATCTTAATTCTGGCATTTCTGTAATCGGGACCGGCTTCATCATGATTTCTAACTCCGCAATCAATTATCTCGATTGATAATCCGTCGGCAGTGGTAAGAGAAGAATCAAGTCGCTTTTCTTCCCAAATCTTATAAATAATTTCTTCCGGAATTTTTGGATTATTTTTCAATAACATACTCAGATTTGAATTTTATCACTTCTTAAAAAATTTCTTTTTGGATTACTCATTTCAAATCTATGTATTTATTAAACATAACTAAAGAGAATCTTTTAGTGTAAGATATTTAGTCTAATAAATTTATTTTGTTTACTAAGTACCAGTAATTTCATTCAAAGATATTATTTCATTACGTGCTGCTTCAGCAAAATCTTCGCCGCTGCTTTTATAGATAATTCCGCGACTAACATTTACTAAATAGTTTTTACGATTATTATCCTTAAATGTATTGCTTACATCTTTTAAACTTCCACCTTGTGCGCCTACACCTGGCAAAAGAATAGATAAATTACCGAAGTTCTTAATATTTGTTTTCAATTCATCAAGTTTAGTAGCACCGAAAACAATTCCGCAATTTTCTTTTTCATTCCAATCATTTACACTGTCTAAAATATTTTGATATAAAAATCTTCCATTACTTAATTCAAGTTTTTCAAAATCATTTGCTCCAGGATTTGATGTTAAAACTAAAACATAATTCATTTTATCAGTAAAGTCTAAAAATGGCTGTAAAGAATCTTTACCCATGTATGGATGCAATGTGACTGCATCAAACTTAAAATGCTCATAAATTGATTTAGCATACATTTTAGAAGTGTTTCCAATATCACCACGTTTTGCATCTGCGATTGATAAAATATTTTGAGGTATCAGATCGACAGTTTTTTCCAGTTCAGAAATTCCTTTTGCACCGGCGCGTTCATAAAATGCAAAGTTTATTTTATAGGCTGCAGCATAATCTTTAGTAGCCTCAATTATGGAATGATTGAATTTAAAAACTCCATCAGGATCATCTTTAAGAAATACTGGAATTTTATTTAGATCCGTATCCAATCCAACACAAATAAATTTTCCTTCATCATTTTTTTTCAGAATCTTTTCTTGTGAATTCATAAATTTTTCTACGTGTAGTTTTTTCTGGTACGATAAATATTAGCTATTATACCTAACATAAACATATTTGCGAGCAAAGAACTTCCGCCATAACTAACGAATGGAAGTGGAATACCAATAACAGGTAAAATCCCAACCACCATTCCAATATTTATTAAGTAATGAATAATGTAGACAGATAAAATTCCAATTATGGTTAAACTTAAAAACTCATCTTTAGTAGTGGAAGCTATTTTTAGTATCCTCAAAAACAAATAAAGGAAAAGAATCAACACTATCATCGAACCTATAAATCCGAATTCTTCACCAATAACACAATAAATAAAATCAGTCCATTGTTCAGGAATGTATTGCAATTGAGTTTGATTGCCTTGAAGATATCCTTTTCCGAGTAATCCTCCTGACCCGATTGCTACTTTAGCTTGTATTGTATTATAACCTGCGCCAAGTGGATCAGTATTTGGATCAATAAAGGATTGAATCCTTTTTTGCTGGTGCGGACTTAATGCATTGTATAGGTAATCAGTAAAAAATCCTGCTGCAAGATTTAGTGCAAAGATCGATCCGCTAAAAAATATATCTTTGCGAAAAAGCATTAAGACGATTAAAACTAAAATTAACGAAGCAAGAAAATAATAGAATCCAAATATTGCAGCTATAGCAACAAATCCCGGAGACAGTACGATGAATAATCCGAAAAGACTTATGCCCTTCCAAAAAATCAAAATTAATATTGTTCCTAAAAAAACTATTGCAGTTCCCATATCCGGTTCAAGTAAAATCAACATTACTGGAATGAACCCTATGCCGAGAGAAATAATAATATCTTTAAATGACTCAATTTCAGTATTTTTTCTACTGAGGTAAGCAGACATCGCAAGTACAGTACCTATTTTTGCAAACTCAGAAGGTTGAAATCCAAATGGACCCAAATCTAACCAGCTGCGCGCACCAGAAACTTTTCTTCCCATAACGAGTACTACAACGAGCAGCAAAAGTGAAAATAAATAAGTTGGGGTCGTAATTGTTTTAAATGAATTTGTAGGCAGCGAATACGTTATAAAAAAAATAATAATTGCAGCGATGCTAAAAACTAGTTGCCTGTTAAAGTTGCCGCTCATAGTAGGATGATTAAATGTAGAGCTATAAATTGCCGTCAAACCAATCACTATTAATAGAAGAGCTGGAATAAAAATTCCAAAATCAAATTTATCACTAAGCTTATAATCAATCCTCAATCTTTACTCCTGCAATAGTTTGATTATTCTCTTTTTTAATTTCATCTTTTTTAAGAGTATCTTTTTTAAGATAAGCTTCAATCATTGCTTTAGCGATTGGAGCGGCGTGTGTTCCACCGAAACCAATATTTTCTACTACAACTGCGATAGCAATTTGTGGATTATCTGATGGAGCATAACAAACAAACAGCGCATGATCTTTCCCGTGTGGATTTTGAGCAGTACCTGTTTTACCTGAAATCTGAATATCAGGCATTTTAATATGAGTTGCAGTACCTGCTCCATTTACTACAAGGAACATTCCTTCTTTAACAATATCAAAAACTTCTTGCTTAATTCCTGTTTTAATTTCAGGAAACTTATAAGGAATAATTTGTCTTGTGTTATCATCAAGATATCCTTTAACGATATGAGGTTGAAATGAACTTCCGTTGTTAGCTATTAATGCTACATATTGTGCAAGCTGTAATGGAGTAACACTTACTTCACCCTGTCCAATTCCTAAGCTTGCCATAATACTTCTCGGCCACTTTTCGCCATATATTTTTACATAATAGTTTTCACCGGGAATAAAGCCTGCAGATTCTTCACCAATATCAATTCCTGTTTTAGAAGCAAATCCAAATTTTAGGGCATACTCTTTCCATTTATCTAATCCAATTTTATAAATCAAATGATAGAAAAAACTATTACATGATTTTTCGATTGCGTGTATAACATTTATAGAACCATGATTGCCATGACATTTAAAGAACCTGCCAAATGTAAATCCACCACCGCAGTTTATAAGAGTAGATGGAGTTATTACTCCCATATCAAGAGCTGCAATAGCTGCAAGCATTTTAAATGTTGATCCTGGGGGTTTTAAAGACATTGTTGCACGATTAAAGGAAGGTTTATCAGGATCATTATATAAATCCTTTAAAAATTGTCTAGACGTTACATAAGAAAACTCGTTCAGATCATAATCAGGTGCACTAACTAATGCAATTATCTCACCGGTCTTAGGTTCGATCGCAACGATCGCTCCTCGCTTACCAATCATTTGCTGTTCAGCTACTCTTTGAACATCTGCATCATAGGATAAAACAAGATCTTTTCCTTTTGTCGAATTCTTATCTTCAGTACCATCTTTATACTTGCCTATTTCTTTACGCTTAGAATTTACAAGCACATAATTAAATCCTTTAATCCCGCGCAAATCTTTTTCATACTGTTTTTCAATTCCGTTGTGCCCAACATAATCGCCGGGTACATAATAATCTTTTTCTTTGCTTAATTGATTTGGGGATATTTCTTTTGTGTAACCAAATGAGTGTGAGCCTTTGATTCCGAAAGGATAACCTCGCTGCATCTCAACAATATAATCTAAACCGGGTAGATGCTCCTGATTTTCTTCTAACCAGGAAACGATCTCAAACTCAATTCCACGCTTTATTCTGATGGGAATGTACTTAGAATATATTCTATTCTTCTTTAAAATTGATGCGACAAAACCGGAATCCGCTCCAAGTATTTTATCGATAAGTGGATTTAATTTTGGATCATAATCAGCAGGAGTGATACGCAAAGTATAAGCAGGAATATTATCTACCATCACCTTAAGATTCCTATCATAAAAAACACCACGAAAAGGAATTTGTTCAATCGCCTTAATACTGTTGTCTGCAGATTTTTCTTCGTATGCTTCCTGATTAAGTATTTGCATTTGAAAGAGTCTGAAAGACAGAACGCCAAATAAAATTATAAGAAATGCATAAATAAAAGTTCTTCTGCTAATTGAAGCAAAATTATCGGATCTCAAAATATTTTCCTTTTAGGATAAAATATCATTCCCATTAATGCTATGGCTGCAGTATAAATCGCTGGTAGTAATGCATACTGAAAGAAAAGTAGAAATATATTTGAAGTAAAATTTATTGACGTAAAGAATGCATTTATTGTCGAATCGATTAAGGAAGAAAGTAAGACAATTAAAGCAAAGTAATATGAAACCAAGTATTGATCTCGTTTATTTTCTGATGAAAAATATCCCGCTGTAAATCCGGCCATAGTTTTGGCAATCATAGCACTTCCTAATAAACTTCCGGTAATGATATCAAACAAAAAACCATAAATAAATCCCAAAACAGATCCATAAATTTGCCCCTGAGTAATCGAATAATAAACAAGTAGAATGAGAATCAAATCAGGTATTATAGTGTCAATTGCCAAGAGTGGTACTATTGTAGTCTGAACTAATAGCAAAGGAAAGAAAAGCAGGATGGATATTATATACTGAGGTTTAATCATTCTCTGCTCAACAAATTAAATTCGATATCATCGATCTCTTTACTTTTAACTATTCCAAGAACAAAAACATTTTCTACTTTTTGAAAATCCACAAAAGGATGAACCCTAATTTCATTAAATATTCCTTTCTCAACGTCTCCAATTTCGTAAACTAATCCGACTGGCAATGGAAATGGAATTATCGAACTGATCTCCGAAGTGACAATCCTATCACCTTTTTTAAGATCGAAAGTTTTGGGAACATTAATCATTACTAACCACTCACCGTTCCATTTCATCACAGCATTTTCTCTTGTGCGCTCACTTTTAACTGTAACTTTTAAATCCACATTAGTTAAAGTTCTAGCAATGGAATAATTATCAGAGATTGAATAAACAATGCCGACTAAACCTTTATCTGTAATAACCGGCATACCAACTTTTACAGATTGATTTTTACCAGCATTAAGAGTAATTGTACCTTGAGATTTAGTTAAGGATTTTGAAACAATTGTCGCTGGAATCAGAGGAAATTTTGACGAATCTTTTAATGCTAACAATCCTTTAAGATCATCATTTACTATTGCATACTCACGAAGTCTGCTTAGATGCAACATCATCTCAGCGTTAGTCCTTCGTAGATTTTCATTTTCATTTTTAAGATTGTTGATGTTGAAAACATCAGTAAAAACCGAAGTTACAGATGCAAATGTTCCGAAAGCGATTGAGCGTACTTGTTGAATTCCCTGTGTATTGTTTTGCGAGAGTAGGATGAGGCTGATAATTAATAAAACTACAAGTACAATATATTCCTTAAAATTTTCCCATACAGAAACAAAAAATCTTATCATCAATATCTTCTGTTACGTATTAAAACCTTAGAATAGTGATTAAGATTATCAATAACTTTTCCCGCACCTCTTACAACTGCGGTTAGTGGATCCTCTGCAATGTGAACGGGAAGATTAGTTTCCATTTTAATTCGCTCATCTAACCCTTTTAATAATGCACCGCCGCCTGTAAGCATAATACCACGATCAAGAATATCTGCAGAAAGTTCGGGAGGGGTTCTCTCAAGTGTTTGCCTAACTGCATCAACTATCTGAACAATTGCTTCGTTAAGCGCTTCTCTAATTTCAACAGAACTTACTTCGGTTGTTTTTGGAATACCGCCAACTAAATCTCTTCCTTTAACCTGAATTGTAATTTCTTCTTTTAACGGAACTGCTGAACCAACTTCACATTTAATTGCTTCTGCGGTTCTTTCACCAATAAGTATATTATGATTTTTTTTGAAGAATTGCATTATGGCATAATTCATTTCATCGCCTGCAATACGGATTGATTCTTCATTTACGATTCCTGATAATGCAATAACAGCAATTTCTGTAGTGCCGCCTCCGATATCTATAATCATATTTCCAACCGGAGCTTCAACATCAATTCCAATTCCTATTGCTGCAGCCATTGGCTCAGCGATTAAGTGAACTTCTTTTGCCCCTGCATGCTCAGCACTATCTCTAACAGCTCTTTTTTCAACTTCTGTAACACCACTTGGAACAGCCACAATAACTCTTCTGCTTGCCATAACACTGCCGCCGTGCACGCGTTTAATAAAAGCACGAATCATTCCCTCAGCGATTTCAAAATCAGCAATAACTCCATCTCGCATAGGTCGCGTAACTTTAATTTCTTTGTGTTCTCTTCCCTGCATTTCTTTTGCTTTATTTCCAAGCGCGATAATACGTTTGGAGTTTTTATCAAATGCAACAATGGAAGGTTCATTCAATACAATTCCCTTACCTTTAACATGGATAAGAGTGTTTGCTGTTCCTAAATCTATTGCTATATCATTTGAGAAAAAATCAAATATGCCCATTGTTCCTCTTAGTGTTTAAAGTGCCTTATTCCGGTAAATACCATAGAAATATTATTTTGATTTGCGGCGTCAATAACTTCCTGATCACGAACTGATCCTCCCGGTTGAATAACAGATATAGCGCCGCATTTTACTATTTCGATTAATCCATCAGCAAAAGGAAAAAATGCATCTGATGCTGCAACAGAACCGGTTAAATCTAATCCGTGTTCTTTTGCTTTCATCACTGCAATCTTTGCTGAATCAATTCTGGACATTTGTCCGGCACCAACGCCCAATGTTGCTTTATCTTTTACATAAACAATAGCATTGGATTTTGTGTGCTTAGCAATTTTCCATGCGAATTTAAGATCTTCTAATTCTTCGTTTGATGGATTTTTATCAGTTACAACTTTTAATTCATCTACTTTTAATGAGATGGAATCCGAATCTTGTGCAAGAACTCCACCTGGAATTGAACGGAAAGTTTTTCCCTCAACCAAGACAGATTTTTTTTGAATTACAAGTCTTCTATCTTTTTTCTTCTTTAAGATTTCCAAAGCGCCATCACTAAAAGATGGAGCACATACAATCTCTAAAAATATTTTATTTAACTCTACAGCAGTTTCAATATCAACTGCTTTGTTAAAAGCTACTATTCCGCCAAAAGAAGAAACAGGATCGCATTTTAATGCTCGAATATACGCTTCAAATGGATTCTTACCAATAGCAGCGCCAGCAGGATTATTATGTTTTATTATCGTGCAGGATGTTTCTCCAAGGTCTTCACAAAGTTCAACCGCGGCAACTAAATCGAGAATATTATTGTAAGAAATTTCTTTGCCGTGAAAAACGGAAAAATACTCATTAAAACTTCCGAAGATACCTGCATTCTGATGTGGATTTTCTCCATACCGTAATGATTGATTTAACTGCTCATTTACACGAATATGTGTTGGTGGAAGTGAGAATTTATTCTCTAAATAATTTGCAATGTGTGTATCATAATTAGCCGTGTGAGAATAAGCAGCAACAGCAAGTTTCTTTCGTGATTCTTCAGATATACTTCCTGAATTTAATTCTTCAAGAAAAGATTCATACTGATCCGGATTTGTAAGGATCGAAACAAACTTGTAATTCTTTGCAGCAGCTCTAACCAAGCTAGGTCCGCCAATATCAATATTTTCAATTATCTCATCTAAAGTTGATTTTGGATTGGCGACAGTTTTAACAAATGGATAAAGATTAACACAAACTATATCTATTGCTTCAATAGAATTTTCTGACGCTTGTTTGATATCTGAGTCATTATCTCTTCTAAAAAG
Source organism: Ignavibacteriales bacterium (assembly GCA_038214015.1). Lineage (GTDB taxonomy): Bacteria > Bacteroidota > Ignavibacteria > Ignavibacteriales > Ignavibacteriaceae > IGN3. The sequence continues at coordinate 15,391 of JBBQSH010000014.1, forward strand.
TATTCCGCCAAATATTTTTGGATGTAATGTTTTTACACGACCATCAAATATTTCAGGAAATCCTGTTATAGAGCTTATTTCTGTTACATCTATTTTATTTTCAGTAAGAGCTTTTGCAGTATTGCCGGTTGCTATTATTTGATAACCGTTCTTTACCAGGCCATTTGCAAATTCTACAATCTTAGATTTATCTGATACACTAAGCAACGCTAACTTTTTCAATCCAATTTCCTGTTTAATTAAAAGATTAAAAATCTTTTCAGTTTATAATTAAAATTCTATCTGATTCAATCTTCACTCTATTTTCGGCAAACGCTTTGATAACTTCGGGTAGAAGCTGATGTTCAATCTTTAAAACACGCTCAGCAATCTCTTCCGGATTTTTTACATCAGAAATATCAACGCACTTTTGAGCAATAATTTTACCTGTATCATAAGACCTATCAACCATATGCACTGTGGCGCCGCTAACTTTTGCAGATGAATTATAAACAGCACGATGAACATTTAATCCGTACATTCCTTTACCGCCAAAAGATGGAAGTAATGCAGGATGAATATTTATAATCCGGTTTTCAAACTGTTCGACCAATTCATTTGGAATAAGTTTAAGATATCCAGCCAGAACAATAAAATTAACTCCAATATTTTTAAGTACTGAAGTAATTTCACTCTGATTTATCTTCTCTTCTCCAACCCCAACGGTAAAAGGACTAATCCCAAATTCTCTAGCAATTTCAAATGCTTTGCAATCAATTTTATCGCTAACAACCGCAACAACCTCAACCAATTTTTTTAAATCAGGAGAATTTAAAATAGCATTAAGATTAGAACCTCTGCCAGATACAAAAGCTGCAATTTTCAATTAAAAATACCTGAAATGTTGGCGAAAATTAGCTAATCAGTTAAAAAGAAGCAATGAAAGAAATGTTGAAATTAAATTATTTATTGCTTTCTTCAGGCAACAATCTTTGTAACGTGTAAATCTTATTTTCTAAGGAATTTCTAAAATCAAAATCATCCAGATTATCTATTTGCAAAAGAAACAATTTGGCGTCAGTATATTTTTTTTGATAATAGCTATTCCAGGCTCCAATATAATAAGCATAAGCGTGAACCCAGCGTTCATTTTCTATTTCAGTCTGAATACAATCCACTGCATAATCTAAGGATTCCTGATACCTTCTTTGTTTATAACTTATTTGAGATAAATAAAGTAACGCTTCAGCTTTTAGATCATTAGTAATAATTTTTTGTTCGATGAAATTTCCAAGAGAATCTTTAGCTGCAGCTAATTTATTTTGTTTAAACAGGTTTGATAATTTTATTAATCGAATTTCATCAATGGTTAACTTTCTATTTTCAAACTCATCACCTTTGCGTTCGGCAAACAGATCTTCTTCGATATCAGAATTACCATCAGAAGATTTTTCATAATACTTTACGGCTTCTTTTCTATTACCGGCTATCTCATCACATAAACCAATCTGATAATTTGCATAACCTTTGTAGTCATCATTAATCCCTAACTCTAAATAATTTTGGTAATATACTTTTGCTGAATCAAATTGATTTCGCAAAAAGAAAACATTGCCTAAAAGATAATTCGAATTTGAAACAACAAAGGGATATAAACTATCATTTGCATTAATTACAAATCTGAGATGTTTTTCTGCATTAGCAAGATCATTCAATTCATATTCAACCCAGGCAAGCGAAAAATTGAACAGTAGATTTTTAGGATATCTTTTAACAAGATTGTTAAGCAATTCTTTGGCTGCAGGGTGATCTACAATTACCCTGGAATAAAGCTGCGATAAATAATATTGTGCGTCAATCTTAGATAGCTTACCTTTTTTAACTGTTTGATTTACATAAGTTAATCCCAATTCTTTATCCGCAGTAATTCCAACAAGATTTGCAGCCCATTCCAATGTTGATGGGATTTGTGAGAGAGCAAAATTATAAAGTCCTAAACCTAAAAAGGCATCATAAAGATCCGGTTTAAGTTTAACTGCTTCTTCAAGATTTGATTTCATCTGATTACTTGTCCAGAGTGCCTGCAAATAATTTCCACTTCTCGCTTCAGCAATAGATTTGTTGTAATAGATTGATCCAATTAAATATCTTAGCTCGGCTGGACTTTTTTGTGTTAATTTTTGATTGGCTAAATCCAGTGATTTATCCGAGAAGTATATAAATGAATCTAAATTAGTTTCGTTAAGATTACCGAGATAATACCAAAGAAATATTATCGATTTATAATGATAACCTCTGGGATCATCAGGATGTTTTTTAATAATAGAATTGAATGCTTTAAATCCATCTTCCCAGTTAAAATTATAAATCTTATCTAATCCCACTTGAATCTGTTTATCAGTAACCTGTTGAGAAAATCCACTTGAGATTAATAAAGAAAGTAAGATTAAGAATAATTTTATTTTTTGCATTAAAGAATGTTTAGCTAATTAAATTATTTTTTAGACAATGATAATTTCAAAGAAGCTTTTACAAATTCTCTGAATAATGGATGAGCCTTGGTTGCTCTAGACTTTAATTCAGGATGAAACTGACAAGCGACAAACCATCTCTTCTCAGGGAGTTCAATAATTTCAACCAATTCTCTATCTGGTGATAAGCCCGATAACACCATCCCCTTTTCAGTTAAGATATTTCGAAATTTATTATTCACTTCATATCTGTGTCTGTGTCTTTCAGAAATGTAAGAGTTTTGATAAGCTTTATATGCAAGTGTTTTTTCTTTTATACTGCAAGGATAAGCACCAAGCCGCATAGTTGCACCCATGTCTTTAATATTTTTTTGATCGGGCATTAAATCGATAACACTGAATTTATTTTTCTTGAATTCTGAACTATGTGCATTTTTAATTCCACAAACATTTCTTGCATATTCTATAACTGCACATTGCATTCCTAAACAAATCCCTAAAAAAGGAATATCCTTTTCTCTTGCATACTGAACTGCTTTTATTTTTCCTTCAATGCCGCGTTCTCCAAATCCACCAGGTACCAAAATACCGCTTACACCATCTAATAATTTTTCTACTGATTCAGTTTCTAAAGCTTCAGCACTGATCGGGCGTACTATAACTTTACATTTATTTTCTGCACCGGCGTGCACAAAAGATTCTACAATGCTTTTATAAGCATCCATATGTTCGATGTATTTTCCACAAAGAGCTATTTCAACTTTTTCTTCTGGATTCTTTACACTTGTAACAAATTGTTCCCAGTTTTCAATGTTAATCTTTTTATCAGGAAGATGTAATCTTTCAAGCACTATTTGATCAAATTTTTCTTTATGAAGAACTAATGGAACTTCGTAAATAGATGAAGAATCGTAATTTGAAATAACCGCTTTTGAGGCTACGTTGCAAAAAAGGGCAATTTTATCACGCAGTTCTCTGCTAAGTTTTTTTTCAGATCTGCAAATCAAAACATCGGGTTGAATACCTAATTCTAAAAGATTTTTTACACTGTGTTGTGTGGGTTTTGTTTTCACTTCTCCCGCAGAAGCAATGTATGGAACAAGCGTTACGTGGATGTTCATAGTATTCGCTCTTCCAAATTGAAGCATTAATTGTCGCATAGCCTCCAGAAAGGGCAAACTCTCAATATCACCGACTGTTCCACCAATTTCACTGATAATAATATCATATTCACCAAGCTCACTAAGCTTTAGCATTCTATTTTTTATTTCATCTGTGATATGCGGAATCACCTGAACGGTTGCACCTAAAAAATCACCGCGTCTTTCCTTTGTTATAACTTCATTATAAACCTGACCAGTGGTGGTGTTATTGGCACGAGTCATATTCACATCCATAAAGCGTTCATAATGCCCAAGATCAAGATCAGCTTCTGCACCATCATCGGTAACATAAACCTCTCCGTGCTGAAATGGACTCATTGTTCCGGGATCAACATTTATATATGGATCAAATTTTTGGATTGTGACTCTGAAGCCGCGTTGTTTTAAGAGTAAACCGAGAGATGAGGCAGTGATTCCTTTACCTAAAGACGAAACTACACCGCCTGTAACGAAGATAAACTTAACTTTTTTTCTTGATGACATTTTACTTTTTTTGCTTCGAAATATAGACTTACCCGCTAAGATTTCCAATCTGATTTGGAGTTAAAACAAACTTTATTCATTAATTTTTAAAATAACCATCGTCATGTCATCGTGCTGCTGCGCTTTTCCGATAAACTTGTTAACATCCGCCATCATTTTTTCCTGAATTTCTGATGCAGAGGAATAATTCCATGATTTTGCAACTTCAATCATCCTATCCAAACCATATTCCTCTCCTTTTCTGTTAACTGCTTCGGTAAATCCATCCGTATAGAAAATAAAGGTTTTACCAGTTTCTATTTTTTCCTCAGATTCCGAAATTACTTTGCTGAATAAAACACCTTTTTCAAGACCTAATGCTAGCCCATTCGGACTGATTAAATTTACTTTTCCAGCAGCATCATAATAAATAACAGGATTATGCCCCGCTCTTGCAATTCTAATCAACTTGGTTTCAAGATCAATTACAGCATAAATCATCGAAATAAATCTGCCTCGTTCAACATTTTCATAAAATAATTCATTCATCTTAGTTAAAACTTCTGCTGGTGAATCAGTATGTTTTGCAATTGCTTTAAGAAAGCCTTTTGTCAAGGTCATATAAAAAGCAGCTTGTGTTCCTTTTCCTGATACATCACCGATAATTATTCCAAGTTTATTTTTACCCAATCGAATGAAATCGTAGTAATCTCCCCCAACTTCAAAAGCGGGAATACAAGTTGAAGCAATATCAATTCCCTTTAAAGTTGGATTTCCTTTTGGTAAAAAACTCATTTGAACGTGACGTGCAACTTCGAGTTCTTTTTTTAATCTCTGGCGTTCAGTAATATTTTCAACAAACTTTGGTGTGATGGAATCATAATCTGTAAACTTATCTTTTCTGAAAAGCAGAATAATTCCAAAAACAATTAGAACAAAACAGATTACAATTAATATGTACCATTCATTTTTAAGACTATTTTCAGTTAGGAAAGATAACTCAGTTGCTTTGATGAAAAACCTAAAAAGCAAAAAGGATAATAATGTTGAAAGTAAATCATAGTTAACGAGAATTAGACTTAACAAAATCCCAACAACAAGACTTATCGGTAATCCTGCTGTAAGAGGGCTAACATTCGAGTGAATTAATAATGCCCAGGTTAAACCACTTACAAGAACAAAGATGATATCATTGTTTATGTATCGTTTTATTGCGGCAGTTAGGAACATAAAAAACGAAACGGCTAGAATTCCATAACTATTAAATACACCAAAGAAAATGTTTAATAATGGTAAGTTAGCGGTAATGTGCGATTGCGAAGTAAAATTGTCTCCTGTAAATACTACATTAGAGTAATAACTAATAGAATAAAGTAGAACAAAAAATACGGCAGTTAATCCAACTCCAAAAGAAATACTGTTTATTATTGTTTTACCAACAGAGGAATGAATGATTTTCCGATGATATATTAAATCCAGTGATAAAAACTTCTGATTCCAGATTTCCCTGAATATTGTTTCACTTACTGCCCAAAGTATTACCGCAGCACCCGTAATAAAAATACCCCCTAAACCAAGACCAAGAACAATCGTCCATTCAAAAGTGCCAAAGCTTTCAAGCAATTCTTTAACGATAAAAGAAATCAGTACAAATATTCCAAAAGCAATTGCGTGCTTGAATCCAACTTCATAGGCTCTGAATCTTTTAAATCCAACAACTAAAACTGAGATAACTATTAGGAGAGTAAAAATGATTGTGGTGGCAATTTCAAAAACATCTGTTTCATTCTTTTTGTATTCATCAGGAATTATCACTTGAATAGAAAAGTTTGAAACTTGATCACCAATTACCTGAGCTTTAAGATTATAATTTATCTGAGTGTTATTTTTTGTTTGCCAGGTAAAATTATAGTCTATGCGATCCGGTTTATCAATAGTTTCTGTTTCTTTATAATAAAATGTGTTTGCGTTTACACTATTGGTAGATTGCAGTGAATCATCAATAAATGTAATATCGCCCCGAAGTTTTTGAATGAAATCCTGTGCAAGTTTTTTTGCTTCATCAGACGTTAAAGAATTTTTTACAACTGAATCGCTTAATTCAGTACTAAACTCGATGATCTTTCCACTATCTAAAATTTTAAGCCTAAAACTAGACTTGTTTAGATTGATGTTTGTCTCAGAATTTGATGATACTACAACTTTAGAATCATCATTCTTTGCCTGGCTAACTGTCCAATAATAAGCCGAGCCAGCATTGGATAAGATTTCATTGGCTTCATCAATTCTATATTCTGAGTTTATCCATCTTACAAAATTTTTATCATTCTCAAAAACAATTTTAAGCTTATTCTCATCATATAAAATATTAGCTTTATTCAGATACGCCTTTGATTGATTTCTAATTGACTCCATACTATTTGCAATTTTGAGTCCGCCAAATGGATGGAAATTTGGGACAAGACTGTAAATAATAATAATGGCAAGGATAAGAACCGTGAGAGGAATAATGAATTGTTTAGTTCTGACTATCATATTTATGCTTTTAATTCGATTAGAAAATCACTAAATATTTACGCAAATAAACTTTATTTTTACACACAAAAATAGAACAAAATCTTCTTTAATGTAACATATAGAAATTTTCGAGAAAATATTGCAGACAAATAAACTTGTTACTTTGGTACTTATTCTAATTTCATTGTTATTGATTCCCACAAAACTTGAAGGGCAAGACACTACTAAAAGTTTAGCTTTTAAAAATAACAGACCATACAGAAATAATCCTTACTTTTATCAACCCGATTTGTCCTATCAGATATTGCAACAGTTTAAGTTAGTACAGATTGCAAACAGCGGTGATCCCTTAGCCCAGCACGAACTTGGTTTAAGATTACTAACCGGCGAAGGAATAGCAGCAGACACCGCCACTGCCGTTTATTGGATTAAAAAAGCTGCTTCACAAAAACTTACTTCGGCAATGTACAATTATGGAATAATGCTTATAAATGGTTGGGGAACCGAATGGAATCCATTTGCTGCCTATGAGAATTTTTTACTTGCTGCAGAAGCCGGAATGAGTCAGGCACAGTATGTTGTCGGAATTTTAAATACAGATAATCTTATTGTTCCGAGAGATTGGAACAAATCTTACTATTGGATTAAAAAATCTTCCGAAGGTGATTATGAACCTGCAAAAGAATTATTGGCAGAATTAGCTCCAAAAGTTTCTGCTGAATTCAAAGACTCAGTAGAGATGAACAAATATACTTTAACAAAAGATTCTTTTGCCAAAGATGATAAAGATGGCTCTAATATTAAGAGTTCACTTGGATTGGTTTTTATTGATTTTGATACTCAATCGGATACCATAAAAGAAATTACAGATGCAATTCTGATATCTGATTTAAAAAATCTAAATCTTGCGATTGTAAAAGATTCACTAATTAATAAAAATGATTCTTCACTCGCCGTTTTTAATAGTGAAACAAAAATCAATTTACTCCGTAAACTTGCAGAAGCTGGAAGTCACGAAGCAGAAACTATATTAGGTAAACTTTATGAATTGGGTAATTTTGTAGGAATGAATAAGTTATTTGCAGCAGAATACTATATCAGAGCAACAATATTAGATTCTCCTCGTGCAGCATATTTACTCTGGAAGCTTATTCGTGAAAAAGATTTTTATATAATCTTAAATGATGCTGTACAATTTGGTGATCCAACAGCGCAATTTGTCTGGTACGGGTTACAAAAACTTGGATATGATAACCGGTTAACTGAAAAAGATGCTATCGATCTTTTGCAGAAAGCTGCTGCTCAAAATCATATTCCTGCAATCATTGAACTCGGATTTAATTATTATACAGGCAAGTATGTAATAATGGATAAGCAAAAAGGTATTGAGTATTGGGAATATGCAGAAAAGTTTAACAATCCGGAGGCATCTGTAAGACTAGCTGTATCAAAAGTTTTTGAATATAAGAGCGGTGATGATTTGAAAAATGAAATTTTATTGCTTGAAAATTCTGAGAGAAACGGTTCAATTCTCGCTCAATTTGCTTTAGGTTACTGTTACGAAAATGGAATCGGTGTAAACAAGAACTTACCCGATGCAGTCGAGTATTATAGAAATTCTGCACAGCGTGGTAATCGATTCGCATATGAGCAATTGAAACGCTTGTACGATAATCTCAGACCTCCAGAAACAACATTCAAAGTAGATTGAAAAATAATGACTAATAGATTAGAGCTAAATTCTAAGCTGCCCGATGTTAACACAAGTATATTTGCGGTTATGTCTAAGATGGCAAACGATTACAAAGCAATTAATCTATCACAGGGTTTTCCTGATTTCAATTGTTCAGAGCATTTAGTTGAGCTCGTGAATCATTTTATGAAAAAAGGTTTTAATCAGTATGCACCAATGCCGGGTACAGTTGAACTTAGAAAGCAAATATCTCTAAAGGTTAAGAGAGATTATGGACGCAATTACGATTTTGAAAAAGCAATAACTGTTACTGCAGGTGCAACGCAAGCTCTTTATACAGCTTTTTCCTCAATTGTAAATGAAGGTGATGAAGTAATAATTTTTGAACCGGCTTATGATTCATACATTCCAGCCATAATTGCTAATGGTGGAATTCCAATTTCGATAAAACTTAATACAAACGATTTTAGCATCCCCTGGGAAGAAGTTGAAAAATCAATAACAAAAAAAACTAAGTGCATTGTAATAAATTCACCACATAATCCTACCGGAACAATTCTAAAGCAAGAAGATATTTTACAACTTGAAAAGATTGTAAAGGACACAAATATTTTTCTGATCAGTGATGAAGTTTATGAGCATATTATTTTTGATAATCAAGAGCATCATAGCTTTGCACGTCACGATGAACTGGCAAAAAGAAGTTTTATAATTTCCTCTTTTGGAAAGACTTTTCACACTACAGGCTGGAAGATGGGATACTGCTGTGCTCCTGAAAATCTTACGTCAGAATTCCGAAAGTTTCATCAGTTTATGGTTTTTGCTGTTAACACACCAATCCAATTAGCAATTTCAGAGTTTCTAAAGGATGAAAAAAATATTTACTCGCTTCCTGATTTTTATCAAATAAAAAGAGATTTATTTTCTTCTCTAATAAAGGATTCAAAATTTACTTTAATAAAATGTGAGGGTACATATTTTCAACTTTTAGATTACTCAAATATTTCAACCAAAACCGACTTAGTATTTTCTGAATATCTAACTAAAGAAATTGGTGTTGCAGTTATTCCGCTTTCTCCATTTTATAAGAATGGCAGTAATGATAAACTGATTCGTGTCTGCTTTGCTAAAAAGGATGAAGTATTAAAACAAGCCGCAGGTAAATTACTAAGGATATAAAATTGAATAACTCAGCCACAAATAATTCAGGTCAAATTGCAATTAGAAAACGTGCTGCAATAATTTCCCTTATTGTAGGTGTTAGCATGTTTATCTTTAAAATTGGCGCTTACCTGATAACAGGATCAGCAGCTATTTTTTCTGATGCTGCCGAATCTGTTGTACACGTTATGGCAACAACTATGGCGTTGTACAGTATTATTTTAAGTTCAAGACCAGCAGATGAATCTCATCCATACGGACACGGAAATGTTGAATATTTTTCTGCAGGCATCGAAGGATTTTTAATTGCTGTTGCAGCAATCTTTATAATTTATGAAGGCGTGATTGCTATTATTACCGGACCTGAGCTTAAACAATTAGGTATCGGTGTTGTTGTAATAACTTTTGCATCTGTAATTAATTTATTATTAGGAAATTTTTTAATCCGAACCGGCAAGAAGACTAATTCATTAACCTTAGTTGCTGATGGTAAACATGTACTTACAGATTCGATCACGAGTTTTGGAGTTATTGTAGCGGTAGTGCTGGTTATTATTACAGATATTCAAATTCTTGATCCCATTATTGCAATTATAATTGCACTTAACATTTTATTCACTGGATATAAATTAATTCGTGAATCAATTGGTGGATTGATGAACGAAGTTAAACCTGAAATGTTAAATAAACTTGCAGCTAAATTGATTTCAATAAAAAAAGATTACTGGATTGATATTCACGAATTAAGATTTTGGCAATCGGGAGATAAGGTTTTTATAGATTTTCACCTTTTACTTCCCTACTATTTTAATATTAAGCAATCGCATGAAGAAGAAAATAAAATTGAAGCAGAATTACAAAAAGATTTTTCGCATGCTGATCTTAAAATTCATCTTGATTATTGTATTCCTCAATTATGCAGCTTTTGTAATTATAATGAATGCAAGGTTAGAAGTGCAGAAAAAACAAAATCTTTTGAATGGAATGTTAATAAACTTACAGGTGAGCCGATTTATAAAAGAGATTTAGGAAAAGGTTTAAACTAAAATCATTTAGCATAGTCTGGATCTTTAACCTGTGTTAAGATTAATAATCCAACAACAAAGAAAAATCCTATAGAAATAATTGCTAATCTTTGATCCCCCGAAATAAAACTAACCAACCCGAAAACTAAAGGACCGATGACCGCAGAACTTTTTCCGAAAAGAGAATAGAAACCAAAAAATTCAGTTTTCTTTTCAGGTGGAGTAAGTTTACTCATTAAACTTCTACTTGTAGATTGACTTGATCCCATTGCAGCACCTGCAATTAAACCAACAACATAAAATCCATTTTTGTCCTGAACTAAAAAAGCTATCAAGACTGTAATCAGCCACATTACCAGCGTAATCATAATAGTTTTTTTCTGTCCAATAGAGTCAGCAACTATCCCAAGAATAACTGAGCCGGCAATTGCAGTAGTTTGAACAGTAAGAAAAAATATTAATAATTCAGTTTCAGAAAAGCCTAAAGTTGTGCTGGCATAATTCCCCGAAAAAAAAATAATTGTGTTAACACCTTCTATGTAGAAAAAATATGCTAATAAAAAGGTTGCAAGGTTTTTATAATTTTTTAGATGTGATAGTGTATTCCAAACTCTTGTAATACCAATTTTAATATAGGATTCATGTTCTACAATTTTTTTTCTATTATCTTTTAGATATATGAAAAGTGGTAAAGAAAATATCAGAAAGAATAATGCTGCAACAGGAAAAGATTCCTTAATCATTTCCGCTTGTATGAACGGATAAATTATTGCAAGTGTGACAAGCGATCCTAAATAACCCATTGCAAACCCATACCCGCTAACTCTTCCGTAATTTTTTGGTTCAGTTATTTCAGGAAGAAATGAATCATAAAAAACCAGACCTGCTTCAAATCCAACATTTGCAAGAATAAAAATTGCGATCCCCAAAAAGACATCACCACTATCAACAAAAAAAAGAGATGAAGTTGCCGCTATACAAAGAAGAGTGAAAAATAATAAAAATCTTTTTTTGCCAGCAGAATAGTCGGCTATTGCTCCAAGTATAGGTGAAATAATTGCAGTTATTATCATCGCGATACTAGTTCCTAAAGACCAGTAAAGATCGCCAATTGGCTGCCCTTGAGCTACAACTTTTTTAAAGTAAACTGCGTAAAGAAATGTTACTACAACAATTGAAAATGAAGTATTTGCAAAATCAAATAGAGTCCAGATAAATATTTTTTTCTTACCATTCATCAAGAAGTTTTGGATTGATTTTTAGAAATTGTTGTATCAACCAAACCTCTTCCTGTTTTAATTAATCTGCCAGCAGTTTTTTCTTCGGATAAAATAGCATCAAGAATACCATTAATGAATTTTCCACTGCCTGCAGTGCTGAATTCTTTTGCAATTTCAATTGCTTCGTTAATAGAAACTTTAGGCGGAATATCGGGGAAATGTAAAATTTCACAAATTGCCATTCTTAAAAGTATTTTGTCAATTAGAGCTATACGACCCATCTCCCAATTACTCACTCTTAGTTGAATTTTTGAATCGATATCTATCTTGTGTATTAGAACTCTATTGACTAGGTCTTCGCCATATTTTCTATCGTGTTCATTTTCAACATCACCTAAAATACTTTGAGTAAGAGCCATTAAATTTTCATTGTTCATTTCATATGCATAAAGGATCTGCAAAACTTTTTCTCTAACAATTCTTCTCTTAAAAACTGCGGACATTATTTACTCCTGTTACTACTTTTCTTTTATTCATAAAGCATAAAGCCAAAACATAGTTAATGCTAAAGCTTCTCTAATTTTATTATACACTGCTTTTTCAAAACTCTGAGAAAGTTCTGAAGCTGAAACTTGAATTTTTATTTTATGAAACTTAGCAATTTCTAAAACTCTGACTAAATGATAACTATCTGAGATAACAATCACATTTCTTTTGGGAGTTCCAATTAAATTATTCTTTATATACTGCATTTGTTCATTGGTTGAAGTAGTTTCTTTTTCAAGAAATATCTCTGAAGTATTAACCCCTTTAGCTCTGATGTATTGTAATGCTACTTCAGATTCAGCTAACTCCCCCGGTGCGTTGCTGCCTGTAAGATAGATTTGGGATATTTTCTTCTGCTTATAAAGAGTCAGTGCTTTATCTACTCTACTAGCCAATGATGGACTGGGTTGGTTTTTAGACCAAACTGCAGCCCCTAAAACAACTCCAACATTATTTTTATCTTTTTTTAGAAAATTTTCTTTAAACCCTGTTTCTCTACCAATTATGAAAAGTAACACTAAAACTAGAATTACTAATATTGTTAAGATTGAATTTAAGAATGCTCTAAGAACTAATATATTCTTGTATTTAAAAATGGATAACCAAATCAGAAAAATCATTATTAAGAGTGTCAGCGTATAAAAGGCAAAAATTGCACTGATGAATAATTCATCACCTGATTGACCAAGATAATAAATCTCTTTGAATGGCAATGATATATACTTTAGAAAATAAATAATAACTAGCAAAAATTGGTTTATTAAAAAGAAAGGAAAGAATATTTTTGAATTAAATAAAATTGATTTTTTTAGTACAACGATCAGCAATCCAGAAATAAGTAGAATTGCAAAAAATAGATTTACAGAATTACCAAAATTTAAAAGGTCTAAATCACTAAGAGTTAAATTTTGATTACTATATTTAATGTAGTAGAGTATGGTTAAGTCTAAAATAATAATAAGAATAACCAAGATTGGTAGAGATATTATTTTTCTTTGATTATTCTTTGCCATCATTTCAATGAGTATTTAGTACTTAATAATAGTATTACAACTCAAAAATACTAATTATACGGTTTTAAAAAAATTACAATTATGAAGATTAAACGGTTGGAAATAATTGATCTTTCAAAAAAAAGGCGTCTTTTAGACGCCTTAAATCTACTGAAGTTTAAATACTACGGGTATTGATACCTGAACTCTTACAGCTTTACCTCGCTGTTTGCCGGGTTTAAATTTGGTCTTCTTAACCGCATTTAAAGCTGCTTCATCACAACCAGCACCAATTCCTTTAATAATTTTTGCATCGGTAACATTACCAGATTCATCAACAAAAGCGAGTACATAAACTTTTCCTTCAACGCCTGCTCTTTTAGCAATTTCAGGATATACTATCTTTTTCTGAATTTCACCAATACCACCGATCGGTTCAGGCATTTCTTCAACCGCTACGAAGTAAACAGGTTCTTCTTCCACAACTTTTTTATCCTCTTTTGGAGGAGGAGGAGGAGCATCAATTTGTTCGTTGATATCAATTTCAGTATCACCAATTTCAATATCTTCTAACACATCTGAAGAAGGTGCTTCAATTGGAATTGGAGGTTTTGGAGGAGGAGGTGGTCGATTTTCCTGTTTCGTCTGATCTATTTGTTCAACCTGGAATAATTCCTGAGGTCCTTCAGTTACAATGCCACTACCTTTAAGATCTGGGAAGAACTTAAAAGCGACTATTAATAGGGCTAATGCAACAATAAGGCTGATTTCAAATACCTTTTTGTATTTAGCCATCAGGTCTGCTTTTTTAGTTTTTACAATTGCCATTTTCTTTTCTCCTAACTTGCAATTAGTGATGCTAACTTAATAATGAGATACTCTATTGTCAAATTATTTTTCAAGTCTTTTACGATATTTTTTTTAAAAAGTTCCAGCTTTTAGTTTGTTTTTTTCAGTTTCAATTTGTTTAAACCTTTTAATTAAGTACCCTGTTATCAAAACTGCAACCAAGGAACCAGAAAAATCTGCTAACCAATCTAATACATCCGCACTTCTGCCTGGTACTAGAAGTTGATGAAGTTCGTCAAGTAATCCATAGAAAGATGCAATTATTATTGTAAATGTTCCCGGGAATTTTTTTAATATTTTAGCCTTGTTTTGAAAGGCCAAATTGAGGTATAAAAAGACACTTAATAATCCATAAGCTCCAAAATGCTCTATTTTATCACTGACATCCATCGTAACTGCCATCTGTGAAGGTAATGAAGTAAGAACGAATAATATTATCCAATAAATTACTAACGGAATATTGATTAGGTAGAATCTATGATTATAAAGAAAACTATACAATACTGCCCTCTAAAAATTTTACGGCGGAAGGATAGTTATTCATAATATCCGAAGCAAGGTAATTTGAGATTGACTTTTCACTAAGCAGCAGATCGGCTGATAAACTGTGTAAATATACTCCGGCAATAGCAGCAGCTTCAGGATTTTTATTTTGCGATAGAATTCCAGCTATAACACCAGTAAGTACATCACCAGAACCAAACTTTGCCATTCCACTGTTTCCGGTTGTGTTAATTAATGCCTCACCTGCTGGATTAAAAATTATTGTCGGTGCACCTTTTAATACTAAAATGCACTTATTCTTTACAGCAAAGGCTCTTCCATAACTTAAAGTGTCCTTCTCAATTTCTTTTACATCAACACCAATCATTTGAGAGAACTCACCAAGATGGGGTGTTAGAATACAATTCTGAAGATTAATTTTCTCCAGAAATATTTTATCCAAAGCAAATAATGCATCAGCATCAATTACTGCAAATTTAAATTTCTGTTCAAGTAAAAATCTTTTAACAGCATTTACAGTCTCAACTTCCCTTCCTAAGCCTGGACCAATTGCAACTACATCCGCCCATTTTATTTTTTGTTGAAGCGGATTTAAAGCTTCTACATTAAAATACTTTGTTTTATCATTTCCGTAAGATTCTACAACAACTTCAAGCAGATTTTTATGAATAAGTTTTTTTGTGCTTTCAGGAATTGCAAGAATTGACGAACCAGCACCTGCAACCAAAGCTGATTGCGATGTTAGTGCTGCAGCTCCTGGATATTTATAAGAACCAGCTATCGATAAAACTTTTCCAGCAGAATATTTATGAATAGATTTATTTCTTTTTGGTAGAAAAGAATAAACATCTTCCGGTTCAATTAAATATGTGTCCGGATTTAAATCATCAAAATAATCTCGTCCAATTCCAATTTCTTTTAGAACTACTTCACCACAATACTCATATCCGTTTCCAATGAACAAACCTTTTTTAAACTCTCCAAGTGTAACAGTTAAATCAGATTTAAATACGATCTTGCCATATCCTGTATCAGCATTTAATCCTGTCGGAACATCAATCGCAATTTTGTATGCTGATATTTTATTTAAAGATTTAATTATTGATGAAT
Organism: Ignavibacteriales bacterium; assembly: GCA_038214015.1. GTDB lineage: Bacteria > Bacteroidota > Ignavibacteria > Ignavibacteriales > Ignavibacteriaceae > IGN3. The sequence continues at coordinate 31,083 of JBBQSH010000014.1, forward strand.
AGGGTTCCTTCAATTCCCCAACAAATCCACTACCAAGAATTGCATCAACAATTACATTGCAATCTTTTAACCAATTAATATCTTTTATTGATTTATAAGATTTTATTTTAAGATTTTTTCTTTGGGAAGAAATGTTTTTTAGGATATTAAAATTTGTTTTGCAATCTTCGCTTAAATCATTTTCTGTTCCAAGTGAAATGACCATAACATCAAATCCAGCATTGGAAAAATGTCTCGCGACTGCAAAACCATCACCGCCATTGTTACCTTTCCCACACACAAATCCAACACAATCAATATTATCAACTCGTTCCAAAATTGATTGATAAATTCCTAAAGCAGCATTCTCCATTAAGACAGCACCAGGTATTTGCAATCTTTTTATCGCGAATGAATCAAGGTTACGTATTTGGGATGTATTATAAAGAGGAATCATATCATATCATTTCATTATCACATTGGGTTATATCTTTGATATGTCAAGCTGAACTTGTTTCAGCTTCTCAGGAGATTCCGATCCCGATGTATCGGGACGGAATGACAATGTTAATTAAATCATTTTTATCTAAACAAACTTAGTTATCAAATCGATCAATGTTCCTGGAAAGACACCAAGTAGAATCACAACAAGGACTGAAAAAATAATTGCAAGCATTGAATTTCTGCTAGATTCCATTTCAAATTCATTTTCAGAGGATTTGAAATACATTAATACCACAATTCGCAAATAGAAGTAAACGCTAATCGCACTTGAAAGAACGCCAAGTATTGCAAGCCAGGTTAGATTTGATTTTATAGCTGCTATGAAGATGTAATACTTACCAAAGAATCCTGCAAACGGCGGAAGCCCTGCAAGTGAAAACATTATTATGGCAAGCATTGCGGAAAGTAATGGTTTTCTATTTCCCAATCCCGCATAAGAATTAATACTAAGATTAGTTTCATTTTTCCCTTCAAGCAATGAAACAATTCCGAATGCACCAAGATTCATAAAAGTGTATGCAGCAAGATAAAATATAACTCCTGCAACTGCGTCGTGATTACCGGCAGCCAATCCTATCGCAAGATAGCCAGCGTGTGAGATTGATGAGTAAGCTAACATTCTTTTTATATTATCCTGAGCGATAGCAACAATGCTGCCATAGAACATTGAGAGAACTGAAATTACAGCAAGATAAGGAGTAAATAAATTTCCGTTTGGTCCATTAAATAATGCAAATAGAGTTGCTATGATTGCGCTAAATGCAGCAGCTTTTCCACCAGTTGAAAACAATGCTGCAACTGTTGTTGGAGAACCTTCATAAACATCCGGAACCCACATATGAAATGGGAATGCTGCAATCTTAAATGAAAAACCAATTAAGAAAAGTAGTATTCCGGCTATAAATAATAAGTTCTTCGTTAACTCAGGAAAATGAGAAGTTATAAAATCAATTGATGTTGTATGTGCACTGCCGTATATTAAAGCGATTCCGTAAACAATAAATCCAGTTGCAAATGCGCCGAGTAAAAAATATTTAAGTGATGCTTCATTGGCAGTAAGTTTTTTTCTGTTCATTCCCGCAAGAATGTAAAATGATACAGACATTATTTCTAAGCCGAGGAAAATAACAAATAAATCTTTTGCTGCTGCCATCAACATCATACCTAAAACAGAAGTTTGAAGTATGATATAATACTCGCCAAAATATGCACCGTATTTTTTTATGTAATCGATGGAGAGTAATGTTACCACTGCAGCCCCAATTGTAAAGATTGCATGAAAAACATTTACGTTTCCGCCGGTTGCAAGCATATTTTGAAGAACGATTGAAACGTCTCCGACATAGTACAATGAATGTAAACCTGCAGCTAAAAACATAAACACCGAAAACCAGGGAAGTAAGATTTCACTTTTCTTAGAATACATTTCAATTAAAAGTGAGACGACTATTCCTGCACCGATAATTATAATCGGTAATACATTAAAAAATTCTTGAGCGTTATTAAACATTATAATTCTATCTTTTTATAACTTCTTACTTCTTTGATTGATTTAAACCAAGTTCAACCGGACTAACTTTTATCGGATTATACATTTGCTTAACTACTTTTGCGGTTGATCTATCAGAAATTTTTAAGAATGTACCGGGATAAATCCCAATCCACACAATTAAAATAAATATTGGAGCAAGAACAAAAATTTCTCTTGCATTCATGTCTTTTAATCCATCAAGTTTTGGATTTGTAACTTTTCCAAATACAACTCGTTGGTACATCCACAATAAATAAACTGCAGCAAAAATTACTCCGCTTGCTGCAAATACAGTAAACCACCAGCTATTTAAAATTGGAGATTGAAATGAACCAAGTAGAATCAAAAACTCACCAACAAAACCATTTAATCCAGGTAATCCAACTGATGAAAGTGAAGCAAACATTAATGCAAATGCAAAGAATGGAACTATTTTCGCAATACCACCGTAGTCCGAAATTTCACGAGTGTGTGTTCTTTCGTAAATCACACCAACCAAAAGGAATAATGCTCCTGTTGATAAACCGTGATTAATCATTTGGATAACTGCACCTTGAATTGATTCCTGCGTCATTGCAAAAATGCCAAGCACAACAAAACCTAAGTGAGATACTGATGAATAGGCAACAAGTTTTTTAATATCTGTTTGAACCATTGCAACAAGTGCACCGTAAATAATTCCGATTACGGCAAGAACTGAAATATATGGTGCCGCTGCGATTGAAGCTTCTGGGAAAAGTGGAAGATTAAATCTTAGTAACCCATAAGTTCCCATCTTTAGTAAAACTCCAGCTAGTATTACTGAGCCCGCTGTTGGTGCTTGAACGTGTGCATCTGGCAGCCAGGTGTGTAATGGAAACAACGGAACTTTAATTGCAAAGCTGAACGCGAATGCTAAGAACATCCAGATTTGAATGTACATTGGAATTTGAGGAGCAATTGTATAAAGTTCAATTAAGTTTGTTGTAAAATATCCAAGCGGACCTATCGCATAAACTGCAAGCCACACAATTGCAACAAGCATTAGCAAACTGCCGAACATAGTATAGATAAAGAACTTGATCGCTGCATAAACTCTTTCTTTTCCTCCCCATATTCCAATTATAAAATACATTGGAATTAACATTGCTTCCCAGAAAATGTAGAAGAGAAATAAATCAAGCGAAATGAAAACGCCAAGCATTCCAACTTCAAGCATCAAAAAGAAGAATGTAAATTCTTTTACTTTTTCCTGAATACTTGACCAGCTGGAAATTAATGTAAGTGGTGTAAGAAAAGTTGTTAGTAAAACTAGCAGCAAAGACATTCCATCAACACCAACGTGATAATGAATGTTTAATCCTTTTATCCATTCAATTTTATTGATGAATTGAAAATCTGAATTTGCAGAATCAAACTGAAAATAGATTACAAGCGAAACTAAAAAAGCAATGGTTGAAATTGCGAATGCAGTATATCTAATAAGATTTGCCTGCTCTTTCCTTATAAATAAAACCAGGAATGATCCAATAAGCGGAATTAAAATTAAATATGTTAGCAGTGAATTTTGTTCCATTTTATAAACTTAAAATTATCCAGAAGAACGCAGCTACAATTCCAAGCACCATTACTAATGCATAAAACTGAGCCACACCTGTTTGTAATTTTCTTATGTTGATTGAGACTACATCTATAATTTTTGCTGAACCATTTACAACACCATCTATAATTTTATTGTCAGCAATTTTCCATAAAAATGATCTTGAAGTCTGTAGGATTGGATTTACAACTGCTGCATCGTAGGCTTCATCAACAAAATATTTATTCCAAAGTAAATTGTATAAACCTTTAAACTTCTTTGCTGTGTTTACTGCAATAGACGGTTTCTTTAAGTAAACATATCTTGCAAAAAGTATAGCGCTAACAGCAAACACGACAGATAACACCATCAATAAAATTTCTTCAAAGTGCGAGTGCATATTGTAAGTTGCAAGTTTTCTATCAGCATCTTTAAACAACGGGGCTAAGAAGTTGTGGAATTGATTTCCATGTTCACCGGAAAAGATTTCTGGTATTCCTATAAATCCACCAATGGCAGCTAAAACTGCTAATACAATTAATGGTATTGTCATCACTGCAGGAGATTCATGTGGATGTTTATCGTGTCCGAATCTTGGAGTTCCTTCAAATGTAAGTATGTAAAGTCGGAACATATAAAAAGCTGTCATCATTGCTGTGCCTGCACCAAGAATCCAGAAAAACAAATTACCATTTGCATACGAGTACCAAAGAATTTCATCCTTGCTAAAAAATCCTGAAAGAGGTGGGATACCAGAAATTGCAAGAGCAGCAATTAAAAATGTTAGATAAGTACGAGGCATATATTTTTTCAAACCGCCGTATTTTTGAATATCCTGTTCGTGATGCATTGCGTGGATAACTGAACCTGCTCCAAGAAATAAGAGTGCTTTGAAAAATGCGTGAGTCATCACGTGAAAAATTCCAGCACTAAAAGCTCCTACTCCCATCGCAAGAAACATATAGCCAAGCTGAGAAACAGTTGAGTATGCTAAAACTTTTTTAATATCATTTTGTACGATACCGATTGTAGCAGCAAAGAAAGCTGTTAAAGCTCCGATTATTGCAACAACCATTAAAATATCCGGCGCACTTGCAAAAATAATGGAAGTTCTTGCAACCATATAAACGCCAGCGGTAACCATTGTAGCAGCATGAATAAGTGCTGAAACCGGTGTTGGACCAGCCATCGCATCAGGTAGCCAAACGAACAAAGGAATTTGTGCAGATTTTCCTGTTGCACCAATAAATAAAAATAGTGCTATAAATCCAAATGTAGCAGTTGAAACATTAAAAGTTACAGCACGCGAAAAAACTTCATTAAAGTTTAGACTTCCAAAAGTCATGTAGATTAAAAACATACCTAGTAGGAAACCGAAATCGCCAATCCTGTTTACAATAAATGCTTTTTTAGCAGCATCAGAAGTTGTAGATTTTTCAAATTTTCTATCGTACCAAAATCCGATTAGTAGATATGAGCAAAGACCAACGCCTTCCCAACCTAAAAATAAAAGAACAAAATTATCGGCAAGAATAAGATTCATCATTGCAAAGATGAAAAGATTTAGATAGGCAAAGAATCTCCAAAAACTTTTGTCTCCGTGCATATAACCGATTGAATAAACGTGGATGAGAAATCCAACACCAGTTACAATCAACGCCATAACGAGAGAAAGCTGATCAACCTGATATGCAAAACTTACATCAAGGTTACCCACAGACATCCAGCTAAATAGCGTTACGATTTTTTGTCTTTGATCAACTGGCAAACCGAGTGTTTCAAAGAAAGCACCAAGAGCGATTAGGAATGAAATTCCAATTACTCCGCTTCCAATTAGCCCAATTATCTTTTCATTTTTAATCTTGCTGCCAAATATTCCATTGATTAAAAATCCGACTAATGGAAGAAGAACGGTTAAGTAAATTAATTCACGCATTAAAAGGAAGCCCCTCTCCGGCTCTCCCCTAAGGGGAGAGAGAAAGAACAATAACTTGTATTTAATTTTTGCTTCATATTTTAGAAAAAATTATAACTAAACTTTTTTGCTTGACCTATTCTCCCCCTTAGGGGGAGTTAGAGGGGGCTTTTTATTTTACCACTTCAAAATATTTATTTCATCAATGTTTACAGTAAGCTTGTTTCGGAAGATTGCAATAATAATTGCAAGTCCTACAGCAGCTTCTGCAGCAGCTACAGTCATAACAAAGAAAACAAATAACTGACCAATTGAATTTCCTAAATAAGATGAGAAAGCAACCAAAGTTAAATTGGCTGAGTTCAACATTAACTCGATACTCATAAAAACTATTATCGCATTTCTTCTTGTAAGTACACCTGCTACTCCGACAAAAAACATAAATGCACTAAGTATTAAATAATATTCAATTGTGATATTCATAATGATGAAACTCTTTAATCAAATTTCTTTTTTGCTAAAACTAATGCACCGATTGTTGCGGCGAGCAATAAAAATCCTGCAGCTTCAAATGGTACGATGTAATTTGTAAATAATTCTCTACCGATGGCTTCAATTGTTCCTGCTTCAACACTTTTTGCTAAATCTTTGGAAATGTTTTGCGATGGACGCGCAAAGAAAATAACATACACAAGCTGTGCAAACACAACAAATGCAACAAACATTGCAAAGATTTTTGTTTTTGGATTAGCTTGTAAGAATTTCTGTTCATTTTCAGGTCGTAATAACATCAAAACAAAAAGAAATAAAACCATAATTGCGCCGGCATAAACAATAACCTGGGTAACAGCAATAAATTGTGCGTTTAATGTAAGATATAATCCGGCAAGAGATGCTAAGTTGAGGACAAGATATAGTGCTGCGATGACAGCATTGCTTCTTGTAATCATTATTACCGCAGTGATAGCAGCAACAATTCCAAAAACAAAAAATAAAATTACTTCAAG
>JBBQSH010000015.1:0-37475 GCA_038214015.1 Ignavibacteriales bacterium
TTTCCATTCTGATATGCTGCAATTCTGATAACAGATGTATCAAACTCTAATGGAATTGGATCAGTTACTTTTGTACCGCCAAAGAATTCAGGATGAGAATTTTTATCATAAAGTTTTACACCTTTTGATGTTGTAGCAGCACCCATAAATACAGGATCACCATAACAGTTTATCCAGTCATTTGCATGAAATCTGCCTTGAAATGTATCACCTGTTGCTGCCCAGACATTTCCGAAAACATTATAAAAGTTTCCAAACATAGCGAAGTTTTGTGGTTCAAGCAGAATTTCAACTTTCTTGGTAACTCCGTTATATTCACCAAAAGAAGTTATTCTTCGACTATCCCAACCGACTGTGTCAATATCAACATTCATCGTCCCATCCGAAAAATCACGATTAGGGATTCCTGTCATCCAGTTTTTGTTTAGATATAGTTTATTGATTGCAATATTAGCACCGCTAATGGCAATATTCTGTGCTCTTGTAATACTATAATAATCAGAAAAATTTTCTGTTATGGTTACGCTGCTGTTCAGGATATTTCTTCCGAATAGTGCAAACAAAAGACTGAAAGACATTACCAATATTATTGAGACTTTACCTCCCATAATATACCTCTAGTTTCTTTTTAAATTTTTTGATGTAACTGTTAATCTACGCCAGAATGCTTCAGTGTATTTTTCATCGAATGCAAATGGATCTTCTACTCTGAAGGAAATTTTAATATAAGTTGCCAGTCCGGGTGATGCTAATGGAGTTGATAATGTATCATACAAAGCATCCAGATATTGAAACTTAAACTCGGTAATATTATTACTAACTATAAATGGAATATCCTGATTAACTTTTCTGTACAATATTCTATCCCTGGGATTTGGTGTTCCGCTTAATGCACTTAGGTTACTAACATAATAATACACAGTATCATAATTACCATTTTTATCTACATCAAATACTATCTTAATTGAAGATGTATCGGCTAATGTAACTTTTGGGTCATCATCCATATTCAGAGGGTCTGAACAGTAACCAATTTTATTAAAGTCACCATCAACAATGTTTGCAACGTTTACCACCTCAACCTGGAGATTCACATCGTGTCCGGTTGCATTATCTACAGCGTAAACGTTTTCATTTAGCCTTAATAGATTTAGAAGTAAAATACCGCCAATGATTGTTGCACCTACGATATCTAAAATTGTTGTATATCCCATAAATAATTCCTTTTTACGTCTTTATTCTAACAATGTCCAAAAACTAAATACAGTGGCTAACTTAACAGTGTCCATCATAGCTGAGCTAAAAACTGATACTGTCATCTTTTTATGATATGTTTTTGAGCCAGATTTAACGTCAGGGTTTGCATCAGTTACGTATTCAACAATGGAACGAATTTCAAAATTAGTTGGTGCTCCTGTCTGTGGATTTTTTAATGACAAACTATCAAGATGAAATAAATTATTGTAGTCATCAAAATCATTAAAGTCAGGGTAAACTTCTCCGCCTTCTTTTCCTAATGTGGTTGAAAAATCAGAAGCACTATTTATTGTTTTTGTTGTGTCCAATGCCACTGCATCAAAAGCTTTATCCTTAGCTTGTTCAATAAGCGAGTTTGCCAAGGATGTTGCAACAATTCCAAATTTTGAATTATATGATGCTTGTGCTGATGTTAAATGAATGCTATTGAACCTTAATACTAAAAAAGAAAGCAACATCATTGCACCCATTGCTAACATTGTCTGACCAGTATTCATATACTTAAACCAATTTTTTAATAATTATCAAGATATATTCAAGTATTAAGCCAAAAATTGTTAGAAATTCTTGTCTTATTTTATCAAGTGGTTATTGAAGTCTGTACGATTTTGAGAAATATGTTGTATTCAAAGATTTGATTATTCTTTATTTTCGATACTAAGTCTAAGAGGTCTTAATTGGAATTAATACGACATTCCTAACACTTAGAGCGGCGGTAATTATTACATAACTACTTTACCTATAAAAGTTTAACTTTATTGTGTACTGTGGAATTTTAGTCAAACAAATTATAAATTGCATATAAAATTGAGATGTTCTTAAATAATAATTAAACATTCATTCATTAATTCAAATGGAGGCTGCTATGGCTTTTTCTTTAAATAAAATTATGCTCATTGGTAATCTTGGACGAGATGTTGAAACTCGCTTCACAACAGGAAATGTTTCTATCTCAAGTTTTTCAATGGCAACTTCAAACGGCTATAAAGGTAAAGATGGAAATTGGGTAAATGAAACCACCTGGCACAACATAACTGTTTTTAATATGTCTGATTTCATTAAAGAGAATTTGAAGAAAGGGCGCAAAGTTTATGTTGAAGGAAGATTGACAAAGCGTGAATACACTGATAAAGAGGGAATTAAACGTTACTCTACAGATGTAATTTCAGAAAAAATTATTCCATTAGAAAGTTCTGGTGAAGGCAGCAATTATTCTGAAAATAATTCAACCGATACAGGTACAGTAAATGAAATGCCTCCGGTTGAATCTAATGACGATCTTCCATTTTAGATTAATAATTTTATAGGATAAACTATTTTTTGGATTTTGATTGGTCTATTAAACTTGCAATAATTTTTTTTCTACTTCTGGGCTCAGCCTTTTTTTCTGGCTCAGAAGTAGCACTGTTTTCTTTAGATCGAAAAAATTTAGAATCCGGATTAAATAAGTCTGGAATTATATACCGTTACTTAACAAATCTAATTAATTTTCCCAGAAGACTTTTAGTTACAATTTTAGTTGGCAACACACTAGTTAATGTTGCGGTTTCTATTGTTGCAGTTTCTCTAGCCATGGATATTGCAAATTATAATCAAATTTCTTTAGACATAGTCTTATCGATACAGATTGTTTTAATAACCATTCTAATTTTACTCTTCGGGGAGTTATTTCCTAAAGTAATTGCTTATAAAAATCCTTTAAAATTTGCAAAGATGATTGCTATTCCCTTAAACTATTGCAGTATTGTAATCTATCCTGTTGCCGAAATCATAACTGAAATAATTAAATTAGCTTCCTCCCGCCTTAGTTATGATAAAAATAAATCTGTACTAACTAAAGAAGAATTGATTGATTTAGCTAATATCGGTAAGGAAAAAGGCACTATTGAGGAAGATGAACATTCTCTGATAAGCAGCATAGTCTCATTTGCAGGATTAAGTGTAAATGAAGTAATGACTCCCAGAGTTGATATAAAAGCAGTTTCTGTAGATGATGATTATGAAAAGATAGTTAGCGTGATAACAAATTCCGGGCACAGCCGCATACCAGTTTATAAAGATAACATCGATGAAATTATTGGGATCGTGTTTGCAAAAGATTTACTCGTCTTTGTAAAGAATCCAGATTTAGTAAATAGTTTTTCACTTCAATCAATAATTAAAAAACCGTTGTTTGTTCCTGAAACAAAACTGATTAGTGATCTGTTGAAAGAATTTCAGGAAAAGAAAATCCATCTTGCAATCGTTGTTGATGAGTACGGCGGAACTGCCGGTTTAATCTCATTAGAGGATATTATTGAAGAAGTTGTTGGAGATATTTGGGATGAATTTGATAAAGAAGAAAACCAGTTGATTAAAATCAGTGATAATCAATATGTTGCACTCGGCAAAACTAAACTCGATTCGATTAATGAATCTTTATCCGTTAATATAGTTGTAGAAGATGATGACTATGATACACTTGGTGGATACATACTTAACAAGGCTGGAAGCATACCTAAAGAAAATTACTCTTTTATAGAATTGGATTTGAAGTTTATTGTTAAGGAGGTTCAGAATAAAAGAATAAAAAAAGTTATCATAGAAATATTAAATACTGCATCAGATAATTAGTATTTTAACAAAGTTATTTTTTAACTTTTTGAACATTGTCTCGAAGGATCTTTATGAAAAATGAAAGAAAAACTGAAATAAGAGTTGGACTTACTGTTCTTGTAGGAATTTTGGTTTTTATTTGGATTTTAAGCTGGGCAAAAAATTTCTCAATTAAATCTAACGAACACGTTGTAAAAGTAAGATTCACTAATGTATCCGGACTTGAAATTGGTGATCAAGTAACTGTAAATGGACTGCGTAAAGGATACGTTAAGGAAATGATAGTAGAACCAAATAATGTTCTCGTAGAATTATCCATTGAAAATGATGTTCAGTTGAAAGAAGATGCATCATTTGCAATTTCTATGCTTGATCTAATGGGTGGAAAAAAAGTTGAAGTTTTTCCCGGATCTTCTCCAACCTCTTATGATAATAGCAAAATTAGTGAAGGCACATTTTACGCTGATATTCCTTCAGTTATGTCTTTGTTTGGATCTGTGCAGGATGATTTAGTTATCGTTTTAAAGGACATTAAAATTTCTCTTCACTCATTAAATAAATATCTTACAGATGATAAACTTAGCTCTGATGTGAAAACATCCATGACAAACCTGAGTTTACTTACAGAGAAATTAAATATTATGCTTTCCGAGAATAGAAATGATATACGCTCATTAACTCAGAACGCAGTAGAACTTACTGAAACGAGTAACAAGCTTCTCTCTAGCAATAAGGAAAATATCGATCAACTTTTTGTTGATTTGAAAAACGTTGTTCAAAAAAGCGATACTTTACTTTCCGATTTAAATAATCTTACAAAAGAAACGATGAATCAGCAGAACAATGTTGGTAAACTATTATATGATGAGAACATAATTAATGATCTTAAACAAACTCTCAAGCAAGTCAATGAATTAACTTTAATTCTTATAGATCAACTTAAAAATGATGGGGTAAATGTAGATGCAAACATTTTCTAAAATAATATTACTTCTATTCATCGTTTTATTTTTCTCTTCCAATTCTTTCTCAGAATCAAAAGATCCGGTACGTGGTAAAAATGGGATGGTTGTTTCAGCCAGTGAATTAGCTTCTCAGGTGGGTATTGAGATTTTGAAAAAGGGTGGCAATGCTGTTGATGCTGCTGTGGCAGTCGGTTTTGCACTTGCCGTTACTTATCCTGCTGCGGGCAACATTGGCGGTGGTGGATTTATGGTGATTCATTTAAATGATGGAACTAACACAACTATCGATTATCGTGAGAAGGCACCACTATCTGCAACAGAATTTTTATATCAGGATTCTTTAGGAAATTTTCTTCCGAAGAAAAGTCAAGAAGGTGTTACTTCATCGGGAGTACCAGGCAGTGTTGCAGGATTGATTTATGCTTTGGAAAAATATGGAACACTTTCCTTAGCTGAAGTTATACAACCATCGATTGATTTAGCTAGAAATGGATTCGTCCTTGAATACAGGCTTGCAAGATCTTTTGAATATGAAATAGAATCTTTTAACAAATATGAGTCATCAAAAAAAATATTTACTAATGATGGTATTGCATTTAATGAAGGTGATCTTTTTATTCAGAATGATTTGGCTAATACTTTAGAACTAATCAAAAATTATGGATTGAATGGATTTTATTCAGGCAAGACTGCTGAATTAATTGTAAATCAAATTAGCCAACAAGGTGGTTACATTACTTTAGAAGATTTAAAGAATTACAAACCAATCGAACGATCCGCAATAACAACAGATTATAAAGATTACAAAGTTATTACGATGGGAGCTCCAAGCGGTGGCGGAGTTTCACTTCTTCAAACGCTAAATATTTTAGAAAATAAATCTTTTGAAAAAAATGAGTGGGGCAGCAGTGGTTACTATAATGAGCTAATCGAGGCAATGAAATATTCATTTGCTGATCGATCAAAGCATATTGGTGATCCTGATTTTTATAATGTTCCTATCGATTGGCTTCTGTCTAAAAAATATGCAGAAGAACTATTTAATAAGATTAAAAATGAGGCAACTCCTTCATCGGAAATATTACCTGGTGAAGCAAATTCATATTCAGAAAGTGAAGAAACAACGCACTATTCTGTTGTCGATAAATTCGGAAACGCAGTTAGCACAACTACAACTATTAATTCTTCATTCGGATCAAAAGTAGTTGTTGATGGAGCAGGATTTCTACTTAATAATGAAATGGATGATTTCAGTTCAAAACCCGGTGAGCCAAACCAATTTGGTTTGATTGGAAGTGAAGCAAATAAAATTGAACCCGGAAAGAGAATGCAAAGTTCTATGTCACCAACCATTATTTTAAAAGATGATAAAGCTTTTATGCTCATTGGTTCGCCTGGTGGTTCAACTATTTCAACAGTTGTAATTCAAGTGATACTTAATGTTTTAGATTTTGGTATGGATATTCAGCAAGCCATAGATATGCCTCGCATACATCATCAATGGCTGCCTGATGAAGTGAATTATGAAAAATTTGGATTGAGTTTGGATGTTATTCAATCGCTACAAAACAAAGGACATATATTTGGTGGAATTAGAATTTTGGGAAGATGTGAAGGAATTGTTGTTGATTTTGAAAATGAAATATTTTTTGGCGCTACTGATCCGCGTGGATACGGTGCTGCCATCGGATTTTAATCGGATATAATAATGGTTATTGGAATTGGGATAGACATAATTGAAATTGAGAGAATTAAAAGCAGCATAGATAGGTTTGGCGATTCATTTCTAAATAAGATCTATACTAAAAATGAGTTGGATTACTGTCTTGCAAAGCACAATAAGTATCAGCATCTTGCAGCCAGATTTGCAGCTAAAGAGGCTATTTATAAGGCTCTTGCAACTGGTTGGGAAAAAGATGCTACCTGGAAAAGTATGGAAATAACAAATGAACCAAATGGATTACCTGTTGTTGCATTTTTTGGTAAGTTAAAAGAGTTTATCGCTGACGATAAAGATATTAAAATTTCTCTTAGTCACTCAGATAATTATGTAACTTGTGTTGCGATCATTTATAAAAAATATTAATGAAGAGTTTAGTATTGAAAGTTAATTGAAAAACTTAATTCAAATAAGTAATTTTGGTATAAATAAAAAGTAAAATGAATTACAACTGGTATAAATATTTTAATTACGGATCGCTAATATTTGCTTTAATATTAGTAGTTCTACTTTTTCTGGATGTGGTGCCAAGAACCTGGTACATTCCATTGTTAGTCTTAATGGTTTTAACTTTTATAATTAGAATTATTGCCCGATTTTATTATATGAAACAATCAAAAAAGCAGAGTTAAAGGTGTAAGTCTTCGAAAGATCTATCCCCACAAATGGTAAACTCAATTCTAAAGTTCTGGTTTTAAATCAAAGCTACGAACCACTTTCAGTTTGCAATATCCGCAAGGCTGTAATTCTACTTTATCTCGGTAAAGCAGAAACTATTTTAAATGATGAAAGAAAAGCTTTGCATTCAATCAACAAAAGTTATCCCTGGCCAAGTGTAATTCGAATTAGCAAATTTGTAAATCTGCCGTATAAAAAAGTTGTACTTACCAGAAAGAATATCCTTAGAAGAGATTCCTACAAGTGTACATATTGCGGCAGGGCAGATATTCCTTTAACTGTTGATCATGTTTATCCAAAAGCACGAGGCGGGGATGATTCGTGGGAAAATCTTATTACAGCCTGTACAATTTGTAATAATCGCAAAGGTGATAGAACACCTGAAGAAGCGAATATGAAAATGATTTTCCGTCCATTTAAGCCAAGCCATATTTTGTTTCTTAAAAATGTAGTTAGCAGGCTTGATGAGCGCTGGAAACCATATCTTTATCTTTCCTGAAAATTACGCTCTTTATTATTATCTTTCACTTGAATTTTTTAACAATATTTTTATTCAATGTCTAAAAAACGAATATTAAGTGGAATGCGTCCGACCGGCAAATTGCATATCGGTCATTATGTTGGTGCATTAGAAAATTGGGTCAAACTTCAAAATGAATATGAAAGTTTTCATCTTATTGCTGATTATCACGTTTTAACAACAAGTTTGGATACTAAAGATATTTATCAGAACTCAATTGATATGCTTATCGATTGGTTAGCGTGTGGATTGGATCCTGCTAAAAGTCCGATGTTCAGACAGTCTCAAATAAAACAACACGCCGAATTGAATCTAATTTTTAGTATGCTGATTACAGTAAACAGACTTGAGCGAAATCCAACTTTAAAAGATCAAATGAGAGATTTGAATATTGAAAACGTTATCTATGGTCATCTAGGTTATCCGGTTTTACAGACTGCAGATATTTTATTGTATAAGGGTGATGCAGTGCCTGTTGGGGATGATCAGGTGCCGCATATTGAAATATCAAGAGAGATCGCTCGTCGTTTCAACAATCAGTATGGCGAAGTTTTTCCTGAACCGGAAGCATTGTTGACAAAATTCTCCAGGCTTTCAGGTTTGGATGGAAATGCAAAGATGAGTAAATCCTTAAACAATACTATTCTGCTTTCGGATGACGTTGAAATTGTAAAAAGCAAATTGAAAAAAGCAGTCACTGATCCAAACAAAGTTAGAAAAGGTGATCCCGGAAATCCTGATATTTGTTTAGTATTTTCATATCATAAAAAATTTAACCCTGAAGAAATAAATGAAATTAATGCTGGATGCAGAAGCGGTGCGTTAGGTTGTTTTGATTGCAAGATGAATTGTGCTTCCAAAATTTCAGAGTTTTTAGAACCGATAATTGAAAAAAGAAACTATTATGAAAACAGAATCGATGAAGTAAAGGATATTCTGCAAAACGGAGAAGCGCAGGGAAGAAAAGTAGCTGAAAAGACTATGAATGAAGTTCACGATAAAATGAAGTTAGGTTAATGTATAAAATAAAATTAGATCAATTTGAAGGCCCTTTAGATTTGCTTCTTTTTTTTATAAAGAGAGACGAGCTGAATATTTACGATATTCCAATTTCTCGTATAACCGGTGAGTTTTTGGAATATGTGAATCTTATCAAACTAATGGATCTTGAAGTTGCAGGTGATTTTATATTAATGGCATCAACTTTAATGCACATTAAAGTTAGAATGCTTTTACCACGTGAAGTTGATGAGCGCGGCGAAGAAATTGATCCGCGTGCTGATCTTATTAAAGCATTGCTTGAATATAAAAAATACAAAGAGGTTGCAGAAGATCTTACATTTTTTGAATCGAGCCAGCGTAAAATAAGTTTTAGAGGGGATTTTTCTGAAGATGCAATGGAAGCCCCGCCTGAGTTTGAAATCCTTCTAAAGAATATTTCTGTTTTTGATCTAGCAAAGGCTTTTAAGAAAGCTATTGAAGGGATTAAACCACAAGTAGTGCACGAAATACAAAAGGTAAATGTTTCTATCGACGAACAAATTCAATATATTTTAGACAGAATAAGTGAAAAAGGAGAAATACATTTTTTAAATTTAGTTCATGGTATGAGAGAAAAGATTAGATTAGTAATAACCTTTGTAGCATTACTCGAGTTAACAAAAATGGAAAAAATAGGAATTAAAGAATCAACTGATTTTAATGATTTTGTAATTTATGGTATAGCAAATGGATAAAATATATATATCAATTATTGAAGCATTAATCTTTTCATCAGACGAACCAATTTCTGATAATGAAATTATTCGAGCTATAAAAGGAATCGATGGAGAAGAAATTGAAATCAATTCTTCTGATGTTCATTCAGTCGTTGAAGAATTAAATAATAAATATGAAGAGCAAGAACATTCATTTACAATTAAAAAAATTGCTAATGGATTTATTTTTGCCACAACTGAAATAAATGCTAAGTATATTGGATTTTTGTCTTCAGAAAAATCCAAAAGAAGATTAAGCCAGGCAGCATTAGAAACACTTGCTATCATTGCATATAAACAACCAATAACTAAACCGGAATTAGAGCAAATCCGTGGTGTTAATTCTGATTATATCCTGAATACCCTTTTAGAAAAAAACCTTATAACGATTACAGGAAGAGCAGAAACTATAGGAAGACCTTTGTTGTACGGAACAACAACCGAGTTCTTAAAATATTTTGGATTATACAATTTAAGTGATCTTCCAAAACCACGTGAGATTGAAGAGATAATGCAAGATGAAGATTTCATCGAACAAAAAAATAAGATAATGATGAACCTAGTTGAAGAGACTCTTGAAAAAGAATTAGAAAGCTCAGAAGAAAATAATGACGAGACTGAATAAATTTATCGCCGATAGTGGAATTACATCTAGAAGAAAGGCGGAAGAATTAGTTTTACAAGGCAGAGTAACTGTAAATAACAAAACAATTACACAACTTGCATTTAATATCGATGCCGAAAATGATGAAGTTACGGTTGACGGCGAAAAAATAAAACCTGCTGAACATGTTTACTATCTTCTTAATAAACCACGAGGTGTTGTAACAACCACCGACGATGAAAAGAAAAGAATGACTGTAACCGATCTCATTAAATCAAAACAAAAAATTTTTCCTATTGGCAGACTTGATTATAATACAACTGGTGTGCTGATTTTAACTAATGATGGAGAATTTGCACAGAAATTAATTCATCCAAAAAATAATATAATTCGTGAATATGAAGTTAAACTCGATAAAGATCTTGAAGCTGAACACGAAGCCGCATTGCTTAAAGGTGTTTTTATCGATGGAACAAGAGGCAAATTTATTGCCATAAAGTATGGTAAGAAAAAAGATAGAAAAAACATTACAGTTCAGTGTACTGAAGGTAGAAATCATTTTGTAAAAAAAATGTTCACAACAATAAATTATACAGTTGAAAAACTGCACCGAAGTAGTTTTGCCGGGATTGTTCCCGATATTCCGGTTGGATCTTATAGAAAGTTAACACAAGATGAAATTAAAAAACTCTCTAAATAAATATCTATTGTTCTTATCTGTTTTACTTTTGGTTGCCTTTAATATTAATGCACAGGATACAACTAAGATTAAAAAAGATTCATTGCTGCTAAGTTCATATTCGACAATATCCGAACTTGGTGAGCAACTTGATGATATTTTTAATGACAACAGTTTTAGAAACGCTAATTGGGGTGTTGTTATTCAATCGTTGGAGAACGGAGAATATTTTTATAAAAGAAATGAAGATAAGTTTTTTGTGCCTGCTTCAAACTTAAAACTTTTTACAACAGCAGCCGGACTTCTCTTACTTGGAAGTGATTATAGATTTTCTACCAACATTTTTCTTAATGGATATCAATCCGGTTCAACACTGTATGGTGATTTAGTTATTCAGGGCAGGGGTGATCCAACGATTTCAGGTAGATTTTATAATAATGACATTAATTATATTTTTGATACCTGGATAGATTCATTGCTTGATATGGGTGTTTCAAATATTAAAGGCAATATTGTTGGGGATGATAATTTATTTGATGATATCGGATTGGGTAATGGCTGGGCATGGGATTATGAAACAGATTGGTATGCTGCACAATCAAGTGCAATTTCTTTTAATGATAATTGTGTCGATATTAAAATCTATTACAATAAAAAATATGATTCAGTTTTTGTTTCTTCAAAACCAAGTTTACGAAGTGTGGTAATTCTTAACAATGTTAAACCAGCTGTTGGAAATGAAAAAACTAATATCGAAGTTATTCGCGAAAGAGGAACAAATGTAATTACCGTCTCTGGTAGATTTAGAAAAGATGCTGATAGTTTAGTTACATATGCAACTGTTCAAAATCCTACGCAGTTTGCAATGATAGTATTTAAGAACCGTTTAGAAAGCAGAGGCATTCGAGTAAATGGATACGCAATTGATATAGATGATTACGAAAGAGTTATCAATTATAGTGATGTTGATTTGTTATTTGTTAGTTACTCAGAAAAGCTAAGTGAAATCATTAAAGTAATAAATAAAGGCAGCCAGAATTTTTTTGCTGAACAATTATTAAAAACAATTGGATTAGAAATACTTGGATTTGGATCTGTGACTAATGGTGTAACTGCTGCTAAAGAAGTTTTTGCAAATATCGGATTAAATCCTGAAAATATAGTAATGGTTGATGGAAGTGGTCTATCGCATATAAATATGGTAACACCACGACAGATTGTTGAGCTACTAAAGTATATTTACTCAAATAAAAAAGTTTATTCAGATTTTTATAATTCATTACCTATTGCAGGTGTTGATGGTACTTTAGGAAAAAGAATGAAAAATACTACAGCAGAAAATAATGTAAGAGCTAAAACAGGTTTTATAAGTCATGTTCGAAGCTTATCTGGTTACGCTGTTTCTGGTGATAAGGAACCAATTGCATTTTCAATTATCGCAAATAATTTTAGCGTTCCGGTAAAACTTGCAGAAAACATACAAGACCTGGTCTGTTTAAGATTAACAAATTTTAGGAGAAAATAATTTTGGAAAATAATGCTCAACCTACTGTTAACGATTTGATTAAAAGACGCTACGAAGAACTTGATGAATTAAATAAAAAAGGGATTGAAACTTTTGCATACTCATTTGATATAAATTCAGACTCACAAAAAATTAAGAGCGAGTTTAAAGAAAACGCTGTGATGAATGTTAGTATTGCCGGTAGAATTATGGCAATACGAAGAATGGGCAAAGCATCATTCGCACACATTCAGGATCATACAGGAAGAATACAAGTCTATCTTAAAAAAGATGAAATCGGTGAATCATATGATGCGTTTAAATTGATGGACATTGGAGATATTATAGGAGTTGAAGGTTTTGTGTTTATTACAAAGACTGGTGAAATTTCAGTCCACACACGTGATTTAAAATTGCTTAGCAAATCTTTACAGCCCCTTCCAATAGCAAAAGAAGTTGTTGATGAACAAGGCAACAAAGTTATTTATGATCAATTTTCTGATAAAGAATTACGCTACAGAAGAAGATACGTTGATCTGATTGTTAATCCTGATATAAAAGATGTTTTTATTAAAAGAAGTAAAATAATTTCTGCAATCAGAAACTATCTTGATACAAGTGGTTATCTGGAAGTTGAAACCCCAATACTTCAGCCGCTATACGGCGGAGCTGCTGCACGTCCATTTGTAACTCATCATAATGCTTTGGATACAGAATTGTATTTGAGAATTGCTGATGAACTTTATCTTAAAAGATTAATAGTCGGTGGATTTAATGGCGTATATGAAATTTCTAAAGACTTTAGGAATGAAGGAATGGATCGTTCACATAATCCTGAATTTACGATGATGGAACTTTACGTTCCATATAAAGATTATAATTGGATGATGGAATATGTAGAAAAAATGTTTGAGCATGTTTGTAATTCTGTTTTTAACACATTATCATTTACTGTTGATGGAACTGAAATTGATTTTAAATCACCCTGGAAAAGAGTTTCAATGATAGAAGCCATTGAAGAAAAAACAGGTCTAAATGTTCTAAATTGTTCTATGGATGAATTAAAAACTGCATCTAAAAATGCTGGAATTGAAATCAGTGCAATTCATTCCCGTGCAAAATTTATTGATGAGTTATTTAGTGTTACAGTTGAGCCGGAATTAATACAGCCTACTTTTGTAATTGATTATCCGCTTGAATTATCTCCTCTGGCAAAAAAACATCGTACAAAAGAAGGAGTTGTTGAAAGATTTGAGGGATATGTTTTTGGCAGAGAAATTTGTAATGCATTTTCAGAATTGAATGATCCTATAGATCAAAAAAATAGGTTTGAAGGGCAGGCTAAGATGAGAGAAGAAGGGGATGATGAAGCTCATCAAATAGATGAAGATTTTATTCGTGCATTAGAATTTGGCATGCCTCCGACTGCCGGCTTAGGTGTTGGCATAGATAGAATTGTTATGTTATTAACAAATCAACCATCTATTCGTGATGTTGTATTTTTCCC
This sequence comes from Ignavibacteriales bacterium, assembly GCA_038214015.1. GTDB lineage: Bacteria > Bacteroidota > Ignavibacteria > Ignavibacteriales > Ignavibacteriaceae > IGN3. The sequence goes on from JBBQSH010000015.1 coordinate 13,787, forward strand.
TCAGATGAAACCTGAAGTTAAAAGTTAAATTGGAATTATTTATTGACTTATGCGAGTTATTTAAATTGATTATTTACGTATAAATTATTTTAAGTTATTGGAGTAAACGAATGTCATTCAAATCAGTAAAATTTCCTTATTTATTATTTACTGCTGTTATAGGAATTGTGCTCGGAGTGTTTTTAGATAAAGTATTTTCTGAGGATAACCTGCGAGATAGCATCAGAAAATTTAACGATGTATTAACCTTTACAGAAAAATATTATGTGGAAGAAGTCGATACTCAAAAATTAGTTGAATCGGCAATAAGCGGAATGTTAAATGAACTTGATCCACATTCTGTTTACATTTCACCTGAAAAGTTTTCTCAGGTAGAAGAATCATTCCGTGGCGATTTTGAAGGAATTGGAATTGAATTTCAGATTGTTAATGATACCTTGACAGTCGTATCAGCAATCTCCGGTGGACCAAGTGAGGCTCTTGGAATATTATCCGGTGATAGAATAGTTAAGATTGATGATGTTTCAGTTATCGGAATTACAAACGATGATGTACGTAAAAAACTTAGAGGTAAAGCGGGATCAGAAGTAAATGTAAGTATTAGCAGAGTTGGTGTTTCTAAACCTATTGTTTACACAATTGTGCGTGATAAAATTCCATTGTATTCCGTCGATACTCATTTTATGATGGATGCTAATACTGGTTATGTCAGTGTTTCAAGATTTTCTGAAACAACTTACGATGAACTTGTGGAAGCTTTACAAGATTTAAATAAAAGTGGAATGACTCAACTTATTGTTGATCTTCGAAGTAATCCGGGCGGCTATTTAAACCAAGCAGTTAAAATAAGTGATCTTTTTATAAGCGGTAAAAAGAAAATCGTTTATACCGAAGGACGAAGAAAAGAATTTGACGAAGTTTATTATGCATCAGAATCTTCAAAGTTTGAAGATATTCCTTTAATTATTCTCATCAATCGTGGAAGTGCTTCTGCCAGCGAGATTGTTTCCGGTGCAGTGCAGGATTGGGATCGTGGATTGATAGTTGGTGAAACTTCTTTTGGTAAAGGACTTGTTCAAAGGCAGTTTGATTTACCTGATAATTCCGCTTTGCGCTTAACAATATCACAATACTTTACACCAAGCGGCAGACTTATCCAGCGTGATTATAAAAACAAAAAAAATAAAGAAGATTATTACTCAGAGATGGATGATGAGGAGGAAGTTGAAGGCGATAATATAAATCATACAGCAGAACAAGATTCTGTTAAACCTGAGTATAAAACTGAGAATGGAAGAATTGTTTACGGCGGTGGAGGGATAACTCCAGATTATATAGTTAAATCGGGATTAGTAACAACCTATACACAAAACTTATTAAGAAAAAATATTTTCTACACTTTTATCCTATCTTATTTGGATAAGAATACTGAAGCGATTAAGCAAAAGTATAATGAAAATTTATCAAGCTTTAAAAATGATTACAAGATTACAGATGATATGATGAAAAGTTTTATAGATTTTGCTTCATCCAAAGAAGTGGTTTTTAGTGATGAGGATTATCAGAAAGATAAAGATTACATCGCAGCAAGATTAAAAGCACAAATTGCAAGAAATTTTTGGAAGAATGAAGGATGGTATTCCATTTTGTTAACATCCGATGATCAATTAAATAAAGCATTAACTCTATTTAATGAAGCAAAAGATTTAGCTAAACTAAAATGAAAAAGATACCAGCTGCTTTCCTTTTAATTGCAGTTTTATTTTTTGTATTTGGATTATCTGAACACCGCACAAATACATATGCTCAAACCAATCAAAAAATAATTGAGATTGGTGAAGAGATAACTTATGTAGTTAAATATTTAGCTTTTGAGATTGGTGAAATAAAACTTATTGTTCAAAAAGAACAAGTAGTTGGTAGTGATACTCTTTATAGTGCCATTGCTTATATCAATTCTTATGAAGGTATTCCATTTGTAGATCTTCATCAAATTTATGAAACAAAATTTGATACAAAATATAAATCACATTACTTCAAAGGCTCAGTCCTTGCAGAAGATACCACTTATACTCAGTATCAGTTCAACAAATACAAAAATAGCATTCATATAATTAAAGGTCGTGAAAGAACAAATGATATTTGGACTGATACAACTATAGCTTATGATCATGATTACCAGGACGGACTATCACTTTTTTATCTGGCAAGAATGGGAACCGGACAGCAAAATAAAGTTAATGTTCCAGTATTTATAAATGAAATATATGAAAAAACATATATTAACTTTTATAAAGAAGTTGAGGATATGGACATTGATGCTGTAGACTACGATATATCCTGTGTTAGATTAGACGGTGAAACAGAATTCAGAGGCATATTTGGATTAACAGGATATTTTGAAGGATGGTTTTCAAATGATCAATACGCTGTTCCGATCGTTGCTAAAATGCAGGTGCTAATTGGCAGCATAACTTTGGAATTAAAACACTGGAAGATAAAAGGATGGATGCCCCCGAAATATCAAGACTAAATTATCAGGATAAAGAGAGAAAACTATTTCCTTACCTGGAATTATTTCCTGAAATCCATCCAACTGTTTTTCTTGCTTCAGGTGTAAAGATCGTTGGCGATGTTAAGATTGGTGAAAACTCTAGTGTTTGGTATAACTGTGTTATTCGAGGCGATGTTCATTATGTTAAGATTGGTGAGATGACAAACATCCAGGATTGTTCCATGCTTCACGTAACAAACGGTAGATACCCCTTATACATTGGAAGTAAAGTAACCATCGGGCATTCAGTTAAATTGCATGGATGCACGTTGCAGGATTTATGTTTGATTGGAATTGGATCAATTGTCTTGGATGGTGCGGTTGTAGAAACAAACTCTATGGTTGCTGCCGGTTCGGTTGTAAAACCAAATTTTGTTGTACCCTCTGGAAAATTAGTTGCAGGTGTTCCTGCCAGAATTGTTCGAGATCTTACAGATGAAGAAATTAATGATTTTGAAAAATCCGCATTGCGTTATAAGAAATACACTGAGATAACAATTGAATCCTTAAATAAGATTCATACTATATAAGAGCCTGTTTTGAAAAATCTGCGTATTTATTCTGTTCAAAAAATAATAAAGAAAAATAAGATACACGATTTAATTAAATCATTATCAGTCGAATTAAACTTTACAGTTTCAAATCTTGAAATAAATATTATTTCAGGCAGTGATATTCACTTAATCAATAAAGGCTATCTAAAGCATAATTATACAACAGACATAATTACATTTAATTATTCTGATACACTTGAGCAGATAGATGGGGAGATATTTATATCGATTGATGATGCACTGTCTAATTCTAAAAAGTTTAAGGTTACTTTATCGGAAGAGTTGGTTAGATTAGTTATACATGGCATTCTACATCTTTTAGGGTACGATGATCAAAACTTGACAGATAAAATAATTATGAAGCGATTAGAAAATAAATTGCTTTCTAAGAATAATTTTATTTTATTGTAGTTAGAAAAAAACAATATAAGCATGAATCCCACTTGATCCCGAATAAAAAACATACTTTAGCGGATCAGTTCTCATTAAAATATCTTTTCATAGATAGTATTATACACTTTAGATCAAAAGTTTGTGATGAAGATTAAAGAATTAATCGAGAAATATTTATCTGAGATTAAAAATATCAGACGTTATTCCGATAATACGATAAAATCTTACCGAACTGATTTAAATGAGTTCTTAGAATATTGCAACGAGAAGCAAAAGACTGAATTATCAGGAATTAATGAGCGGTTTATAAAATCCTACTTAATGATTTTAAGTGAAAAAGATTTAGATAAAAAAACGATCGCAAGAAAATTGGCGGCTATAAGAAGTGCATTTAAGTACGCATTTCAGAATGATCTGATAGATGATAATCCTTTATCATTTATATTAAACCCTAAATCAAATAGAAAACTCCCTGAAGTTGTTTCAACTAATCTAATACTTGAGATTTATAAATTGGCGGATGAATCTGATGAGAATTCTGAACTTGTTAAGGTGGTGTTTGAAATGCTTTACGGGTGTGCACTGCGTGTAAGTGAGCTTTGTGATTTAAAATATTCAAACATTGAAATGAAGAAAGCTCAAGTACGTGTTATTGGAAAAGGAAATAAAATGCGAATAGTTCCGATTGGAGAAAAATCGCTTTTGATTCTGAATGATTATTTATCGAAAAATCCTGTTAATTCTTATAATGACTACTTGATTCGTACAAAAAAAAATGATAAACTCTACCCAAGATTAGTTCATAGAATGATAAACAAATACTTGACTAAAGTTTCCGATATAAAAAAGAAAAGTCCTCATATCCTTCGCCATAGTGCTGCAACTCATATGCTGGATAATGGCGCGGATTTAAGGGCAGTAAAGGAGATACTGGGGCACGAAAACTTATCAACAACTCAAATCTATACTCATGTAAGTATAGAGCGTCTTAAATCCACTTATAAAAAATCACATCCAAAATCTTAAACAACGGAGGATAATATGAATATCCAAATAACTGCTCGTAAATTTAAAGCTCACGATACATTAAAGGAGTTTATAAAAGATGAACTGTCCTCATTGGAAAAATTTAACGATGGTATCATTAGTGCAGATGTAATTCTTAGTTATCAAAACAATTCAAATAGTATAAAGAAAGTTGAAGTTGTGTTAAATGTTCCGGGTCAAACCTTAAATGCCGCCGATCAAACGGAAGATTATAAAACAGCAGCAACTTCGGTTACAGAAAAATTAAGGAGACAATTAGAAACAATTAAATCTAAAAGAGTATCTAAAACAAGATGATTAAGATTGATCAGAATACTATTAGTCGAAAAGAAAATATTAATGTAGGCTTTTTGTATAAGAATGCAAAAAATATTTGCAAATTGCACTTACTTACAAAAGATAATGATTTCGATAAAAAGATCGTAGATCAAAATCTTCATCGGCCAGGGTTAGCTTTGGCCGGTTTTGTTGATTTATTTTCATTTACACGAGTTCAGGTTTTTGGAAATACTGAAATGAGATATCTTGAACAACTTAGTGAGGAAATGAAACGTCAATCACTTGATAGGATATTTCGGTTTAACATTCCTTGTATTATTCTTACGGATGATAATAAACCATTTCAACTTCTTCTCGAAAAATCAAATGAAAATAAAGTGCCATTATTCAACACAAGCTATTCAACTACAAAATTAGTTTATTTGTTAAGTGATTTTCTTGATGATCAATTTGCACCAAGGATTACGTTACACGGATCATTTGTAGATGTTTATGGTGTCGGAATTCTGTTCGGTGGAAAATCAGGCATCGGTAAAAGCGAAGTAGCCCTTGATTTGATCGAACGTGGGCATCGTCTGGTTGCAGATGATGTTATTATTCTTACAAAAAAGGGTGAGGGAATTTTGATGGGTTCCGGATCTGAATTGGGACAAAAGTTTATGGAAATTCGTGGTTTAGGAATAATAGATATTCAAAGTATGTTTGGTGTAAGAGCTATCAGATTTCAAAAAAGACTCGAAATTGTGGTGGAACTTGAGTCCTGGGATGAAAATACTGAATATACAAGAACCGGGTTAGATGATAAATTAGTATCGATTATGGATGTTGACATACCATACATTAAGTTGCCAATTATACCAGGAAAGAATATTACGGTCATCTCTGAAGTAATTAGTTTAAACTATTTATTAAAGCATTATGGTCATGACGCTGCTAAAATCTTTCAGGAAAGACTAAACGATAGGATAAAAAGTAAAACCAATCTTGATAATAGGGGAGTGGACTATTTTGAACACGATTTTGAGTGATTTTTTAACTATTTAGATGTTGACAAAACAATACAAAATCTTTATGTTGCCGCACCATTTATGAAAAAGTTTTATTATTTCTCAGAAAAGAGCCTTAACTTCCTTGAAATAAAGCACTTCAAGGAAAAAGCTTTAGCCGTTTTTATCATTTCGGTAGTACTATTTAGCTCAATTTTGTTTGGCGTTTTCTACCTCGTATCCAATCTTTACAGTAAAGACGATTATCTTCAATCTTTGAAAAATGAAAATGAACTCTTAAAGGATAAATTTTCTATTCTTACAGATAGATATGGTGACCTTGAATCTGAGCTAAAATCAATAACTGATATCAGCAACGAATTGAGATTAGCTGTTAATCTAACACCTGTAAGTCCAGAAGAGCGAAAATTAGGTATTGGTGGAAGTAATGCAATTTCGAAGCTCTATTTAGAATTGGGTTCTGATATCACTACTGCAATTGATGTAGCTGATAATGTTCTAAGGAAATTTGAATTTGAAAAACAACAATACGAAGAGATTTCTTCAAAACTAAAAACTAATAATAACTTATTTGAATCTATCCCTGCAATAGTACCTACAGATGGACAATTTAGTCGCGAAAGTTTTGGTGTGCGTTTACATCCAATATTAAAGATTGATAAAATGCATAATGGTATTGATATTATTAATCAATTTGGATCAACTGTTAAAGCAACCGGAAAAGGTAAAGTAGTTTTTTCAGGTACTAAAGGTGGATACGGGCTTACAGTTGAAATTGATCATGGATTTGGATATCAAACCGTATATGCTCATTTGTCCAAAATAAATGTTAAGGAAGGGCAAATCGTCAGTAGAAACCAATTGATTGGGAAATCAGGAAACTCTGGTTTGTCTTCGGGACCGCATTTACATTATGAAGTATTGCACAATGGGCAAAATCTAAATCCGGCAGAATTTTTCTTTGATGAATACACTTATTTTGAATCTAGTCATAGCAATTAAAATTTTGGAGGATTTTGTATAAATGATTTGGACTGTGGAACTTGCTTCTTATTTGGATGATGCTCCTTGGCCAGCTACTAAAGAAGAATTAATTGAATATGCCGAACGTATCGGCGCACCTTATGAAGTTATGGAAAACCTTAAAGAACTTGAGGATTCTGATGAACCTTATGAATCTATTGAGGATATTTGGCCTGATTATCCCTCTGATGAGGATTTTTTCTATAACGATGAGGATGAATAAATTTTGGCGCCTTGAGCGCCTTTTTTTATGAGTATTTTTTTAGATGAAATAACTGGTAATGATAAAGTGAAAACTATTTTATCAAATATATTACAGAGTGGAAACATTCCACATGCTTTCCTTTTTACTGGTACAGATGGTGTTGGAAAAGAAAATGCTGCTTTAAGTTTCACCAAAGAATTAAATCACTCTGAAGAAAACAAAGAAAAATCAAAATCAATATCTGCACAAATTGAAAATCTCTCTGAACCATATATTAAATATATTTTACCACTGCCCAGAGGTAAAAGTGAAACTGATCAGAATGATCCCTACGAAAAACTTACTGAAGATGAAGTTGATCTAATAAATTTAGAGTTTAAGAAAAAATCACAAAATCATTATTATAGAATTCAAATTCCCAAAGCAAACTTCATAAAAATCAGCAGTATAAGGGATATTAAAAAATTTCTGTCCTTTAGTTATGAGGATATTAAGTACAGAGTGATTCTTATATCACAAGCTCATTTAATGAATGAAGAATCGCAAAACGCACTTCTTAAAAATCTGGAAGAACCACCTGAAGGTGTAATATTCATTCTGTGTACGCCTTCACCTGAAAAATTACGAGAAACAATTAGATCAAGATGCTGGAAAATAAATTTTCAACCACTTGAAGAAAGTAACTTATCAAGTATTTTAGTTCAAAATTTTGGAATTGAATCTTCAATCGCTGAAGAAGTTGTGTCGTTTTCAGGCGGTTCTACGCAGACTGCCATATCTTTAATTGAAAATGATTTTGAAGTATTGCTTGATAAAACAATAAAAATTTTAAGATACTCATTTGGTAAAAAATATCATTCAGCTCTTATGGAATTTGACGAGATGCTGAGTGAATCCGATGTTACAAGAGTTAGACTTATAATAACAATGATAATTATTTGGCTTAATGACTTTCAGAAGTATCGATTAGTTGAAGATGGTAGGTTTTTCTTTTTAAAACAGATTGAAACACTTGAAAAATTTAACTCAAAGTTTCCAGATGTAGATGTTGCTGTCGTAACCAATAATCTTGATCGCATTTCCTCATCATTTAGAAATAACATCAATCTCAACATTGCTGTTAACAATATCGTTTTTCAACTATCTAATTTAACTGCTATTTAACATAACTTCTTTCTGATTCTTTAGTAATATTTCTTTATTTTTGAATAAAAATAAAATCAATTTCATTGAAGGACGTTATGAAAAAAGTAGTAATAGTATCAGCCAAAAGAACAGCTATAGGTTCTTTTAACGGTGTTTTATCTTCTTTCACTTCCGGACAGCTTGGAAGTTTTGCAATCAAAGCAGTTATGGAAGACTCCAAAATAGATCCAAATCTCATTGATGAGGTGATAATGGGAAATGTTTTGATGGGTGGACAGGGACAAGCACCAGCACGCCAGTCAGCTATTTTTGCAGGGCTTCCAAACAAAACAGAATGTTTAACAATTAATAAAATGTGTGGAAGTGGGTTAAAGTCTGTTATGTTAGCCCAGCAGTCCATTGCTTTGGGTGATGCTGAAATTATTATTGCTGGTGGACAGGAGAGTATGACAAATGCTCCTTATGTTTTATTAAATGCACGTAATGGTTATCGTTTAGGTCATGGAGAAATAAAAGATTCAGTGGTTTTAGATGGACTTTGGGATCCTTACAATAATATTCATATGGGTAATTGCGCTGAATCTTGTGCAAGAGATTTTTCATTTTCTCGTGAAGAGTTAGATACTTTTGCAATTCAATCATATAAGCGCGCAATTGAAGCAACTAATTCCGGAAGATTTAAAGACGAGATATATCCTGTTAAGTTTTCCTCAAGAAATGGAGAAACTATTATTGATAAAGATGAGGAACCAGAAAAAGTTAAGTTTGATAAAATACCGACACTTAAACCTGTTTTTGATAAAAATGGAGTTGTAACTGCCGCAAATGCTTCAAGCATTAATGATGGAGCCGCAGCATTACTTGTGATGAGTGAGGAAAAAGCAAAAGCACTTGGATTAACACCATTAGTTGAAATAGTTGCTCAAAGTTCGGCAGCAAAAGCCCCTATTGAATTTACAACTGCTCCAGCCGATGCAATAAATAAAGTCTTGAAAAAAGCAGGATTGAAAACTACTGATATTGGATTGTATGAGATTAATGAAGCCTTTGCTGTAGTTTCACTTGCTGTCAACAAACTGCTTGGACTCAGTTCTGAAAATGTAAATGTTAATGGAGGTGCTGTTGCACTTGGTCATCCAATTGGTGCAAGTGGTGCAAGAATACTAGTTACTTTAATTTATGAAATGAAGAAAAGAAATTTAGAGCTTGGGTTGGCCTCACTTTGTATCGGTGGTGGTGAAGCATCAGCTTTAATTGTAAAGAATTATAATTAACAGGAGAGTATTAAAATGGATATAAAAAAAGTTGCTGTAATTGGCGGCGGTACAATGGGCAACGGTATTGCTCATGTTTTTGCAATGAAAGGATTTGATGTATTTCTAACAGAAATGAACGAAGAATTTTACAGTAAGGCTATAACGACAATTTCTGGAAACCTTGATAGACAAGTTAAGAAGCAGATAATCTCAGATGATGAAAAAAATAAAATCCTTACTAAAATAAACAAGGTTATTGGAATAGAAAATATTCCAGCAGACGTACAACTTGTTATAGAAGCTATCTATGAGAATAAAGAGGCTAAGCTTAATATATTTAAGCACTTAGAGAAACACTTGAACCCAGAATGTATCTTTGCTTCAAATACCTCTTCAATATCAATAACTGAACTTTCTGCAGTTTGTAGATCAGATAGGTTTATTGGAATGCACTTTATGAATCCTGTTCCTGTTATGAAATTGGTTGAAATAATTCGTGGTTATTCCACATCAGATGAAACGTACAATGAAATTAAAAATCTAACCTTAAAATTAGATAAAGAACCTGTTGAGGTTTTTGATTATCCAGGATTCATCTCAAATCGTATTTTAATGCCAATGATTAATGAAGCAATTTTTGCTTTGATGGAAGGTGTTGCATCAAAAGAATCTATTGATTCTGTTATGAAACTTGGAATGGCTCATCCAATGGGACCATTGACACTTGCTGATTTTATAGGACTTGATGTCTGTCTTGCGATAATGAATGTTCTCTATGATGGGTTTAACGATCCAAAATACAGACCTTGCCCATTACTGAAAAAGATGGTTGCTGCAAATAAACTCGGACGTAAATCCGGTGAAGGCTTCTATAAATATTAAAAGATTTAGTTATCCAATTATAAGAGAAATATGAAAGTGTTCTTTGATAAAATAAGAAGTTACTTAGATAAAACTTCTTTTCCGGAATATACTATATTTAGTTTTTATGCTATTCTTATTGGAGCCGCAGCCGGTTTAGCTGCAGTTCTTTTTCACTTATCGATTGAATTTTTTAATAATATATTTTTTGAAAGAACAAAAGAAGGGTTATATTTTCTTGGTGCAGCTGCTGTCATACTCCTACCAGCAATTGGAATGTTTATTCAGAGTCTAATGATAAAGGCAGCTCCGGAAATTTCGAAGAAAAGGGGAGTACTAGAAATTATTAAATCCGTTGCCCTAAGAGGTGGTTTAATTCAATTTCGAACAACATTATTTCATTTCTTCGCTCCAGTTATTTGCATTGGTTCTGGTGGTACAGTTGGACCAGAGGGACCGGCGGCTCAGGTTGGTGGTGGTGTCGCCAGCAAAATCACTACTTTACTAAATTTCTCTGATCAGAGGAGAAGGATTTTTACTGCAGCTGGATCGGGAGCAGCTATAGCGGCAATATTTAATACTCCTTTAGGCGGAGTTTTCTTTGCTCTTGAAATCATTCTATTAAATGATTTTCACACGCCAACATTTTCGGCACTTATACTGGCTTCAGTAACTGCAAGTGCAGTATCAAGAATATTTTTGGGAAATGAATCAATGTTCATTTTTGCTACTCCTGAGATTGGCAGTTATAGCTATTTTTACTTATTTATATTATTGGGTTTATTAACTGGAGTTATATCGGTTTTATTTCTTAAATACAATGAACTTACAAGCAATCTATTCAAAAATAAAATATCTAAAATCCTTCCCAAATGGCTAGTCATGATTCTTATTGGATTACTAGTTGGAGTTTCAGGATATTTCTACTCGGATATTTTTGGAATAGGTTATTTAGGAATTAATAGAATTCTAAGTAATTCAACAGCCTGGCAAATTGTAATAGTCTTATTAGTTCTAAAGTTTGCTCTCGTTCCATTGGTTTTAAATAGTGGCGGGTTTGGAGGCACATTTGCTCCGGCTTTGTTTATTGGTGCTTGTTCAGGGTTTCTATTTTCATATTTTACTACTGCAATTACCGGAATACCAACTGATCCGACGACTTATATTCTTGTTGGAATGGGTGCTTCTTTAGCCGGTATAAATTCTATTCCAATCACTGCAATATTAATGATTTTTGAGATGTCAAGAGAATATTCAATCATGCTCCCGCTGATGCTTGGAGTCATTGTAAGCTCAACAATAGTTCAAATTGTTAATAAAGGTTCGGTTCATCAGAAATTACTTGAAAAGCAAGGATTTAGACTATCCAGTGGAAGGGAAACTAATGTCTTAAAATCCTTATATGTTGATGAAATTATGAGCACAGATGTTATAACACTAAATTCAAAAACCCCTTTGAACTTTGTTGTTGCTAAATTGATGGAATCACCTCATCACCGAATTTATACTTTAGATGACGATGGTAATTTAATGGGTGCAATTTCAGAGACTGAAATAAGACCATTGATAACTGAGTATGAATCACTTAAACATACTTTGATTGCAGAAGATATAGCCAGAAATAAAATCAGTAAAATAAAATCAGATAAAGACATTGATTTTGCTCTAAAGTTATTAACAAAACAAGATATTGAAGAAATTCCTGTAGTTAGTCCTATTGATGATCGAAAAGTAATTGGAACTATTTCAAGAAACGATATACTTTCAGCTTATAACAGAGAAAGCATTAAGCATGACTTGGCAGAAGGATTATCTAAGGAACTGAATACCTTAAATGAAAACAGTGTTTCAAAAATTGTGAATGGTTATTCGATCATTGAACGCCAACCATTAAAAGAATTTATTGGTAAGAACTTAAGTGAATTGCGATTTAGAAATAAATACGGTTTAGAAATCTTAATGATAAAAAAAACTAAACACCTCTTTAGTGAAGATGAAGATGAAAACAAACTGGTAATGCCGAGTCCTGATTACAAAATCGAGGAGAATGATATTTTAGTTTTGTTTGGAACAGATGAAAAAATAGCAGTTACTGGTGATTGGTAAAACTAATAAATGTCCGATAATGTATATTATGTAAACTAACTTGTTTCCTACTTTATCCTTTACTGCTTAGTTTTATAATAATAAAAATCACTGCAATTATAAATACAATCCAGATAATCGGACTCTTCTTTCTAAGTGTATATTTTCTGGAACTTTGAAAACCCAATCTTTTTTTTAATTGCTCTTGAGGATCTTCTTTAGGTTTATAAAACCTAGTTGGATAATCAAAAATTCTATGTCGTGGCTTTTTCATTAACATTTGGAAATCCTAATTAAATATTGCTTCCACAAATGCCTTAGAATCAAATTCCTGCAGGTCATCGATACCTTCACCAACACCAATAAATTTTACTGGTATATTTTGTTTAGCAACGATCTGAAAAACAACTCCGCCTTTTGCAGTCCCATCCAATTTGGTAATTACCAATCCGGAGATGTTGGCTACTTTAGAAAATTCCTCAGCTTGTAATATCGCATTTTGTCCGGTATTACCATCAACAATTAAGAGAGTTTCATTCGGAGCATCAGGGAGCAATTTTTTAATAACTCGTCTTATTTTATCAAGTTCATTCATCAAATTAGTTTTGTTATGAAGTCTGCCAGCAGTATCAATAAGAACGATATCATAATTTTCATCAATTGATTTCTTTACTGTTTCAAATACAACTGAAGAAGGATCTGTGCCTTTGAGACTTTGAATAATATCAACATCGGCACGTTTAGCCCAAATCTCCAATTGCTCATTTGCAGCTGCACGAAACGTATCTGCCGCACCAACAATAACCTTTTTGCCAATCTTCTTATAATTATTAGCCAATTTTCCGATTGTTGTTGTCTTCCCCACTCCGTTTACACCTACAATTAATATTATATACGGTTTATTTGCTGATAATTCTTTTCCATTGGATTTTGTAATGGATAATACTTCTGTCAATTCCTGTTTTACAATTTCTATTATATTTTCACCTGAACGATCTTTTTCATATTTTAAATTTCTTTTAACGGATTCAATAATCTTTTCCGTTGTATTAAAACCAATATCAGAGCCAAGTAAAATTTCTTCTATCTGATCTAAAGTTAATTCATCAATTACTGCTTTGCCGGTTACGGTTTCAGTAATTGAATTAACAATTTTATCCCTTGTTTTACTGAGACCATCTTTTAATTTATTAAAGTTAAAATTCTTAAATAGACTCATTTTCCTTTTTCTTTTTCTTGATAAATTCCATAGCTCTGTAAATGTAGGCAAACAATGATGTATACATTAAAACTATACTTGAATAATAAATAAACTGATAAATAAAACTTTCTCTGTTGATACCTAATAAAATCATAAGCACAACAGTGCCGATAAATAAAACTGTAATTTTCCCAAGTCTATTTGATGGAAGCACTCTGCCAAGTACTTCTGCAACAAATAATCCTCCAATAAAAATGATCACATCTCTTAAAATAATTGTTAGAAAGAAAAATGTTGAAATCTCACCAATTAAAAATAGCTTAACAACAATTACAGCCATTGCGGCTTTGTCTGCAAGAGGATCAATTATCTTTCCAACTTCTGTTACTTGATTTAATTTTCTGGCAAGATATCCATCAAGAATATCTGTTGCGGCAGCAAAAACACATAGTGCAAATGTAATGTATCGCACTGATTGCGATCCATAATCATCAAGCAAAAACCAAAGTGGAATTACTAACAGGAACCTAAGAAAACTAATTCCATTTGATATTGTAAATATTTCTTTACTGATATATTTCATCTTACAACAGCAAATTTCCCGAGTTTTTCTTCACCTTCGTTAGCCATTTCATCAAGTTGAACAATGCGATAAAAATAAATTCCGCTCGATATTTTATTTCCACTTAAATTTAAAAGATTAAAATCAACACCGCCATTGCCATCTGTTTCTTCAATTTCATTAATAAGAATTCCATCCATTGTCCAGATTGAAATCTTTGCTCTCTGCGGAAGATTAGCGAATGTTATTTTTTCTGTACCTTCCTTTGTTGGATTAGGATAAACATAAACATCCGAGAGATCTTTAGCGAATGAAGATAAAACAACATAACTGCCAGCGCCAGTATTGATAGGAATGTTTCCGCTAAATCCATCTGATTGCAGATTGTTAATTCTAAGCACATACTCCTTCCCTATTGATCCAATCGGTTTCTGATTTGTTAAATCTAAATAAATAGTCTTAGAATCGTTTGGATCAACCGTGACAGATGTAACTTTATTCTCAGGAGTAAACATATAATTATTAGAATTTAGTGCAGATAATTCATCAACGTTAAAATTAAAACTTACCTTAATCTTATAGGCATTTACAACTTCAAATGATGTTATATAAAAGGATTGTATATCCGGAGTTGATGCTACTATAAAAGTTAAAGTATCTGTTGCAATTGGTGAATTATAAAAATCTTTTATGTCCTTAATAATTACATTCAATTCCCCATCCGGAAGATTTTCATTAAACGAAAGCAGATATGAGTATTGATTATTCGGAGTAATTGAATTCGGATATCCAACTGTTGGTATTTCAAATGATTGAAGATTTTCAATTGTATTCTTCATCTTTTCTGAAAAAGTAACAATCACACTGCGGTTACTGCTATTTGCTGCATTAATCGGTTTTGCAGGTGTGTGAGAAAAAACTTCAATTATACTGCTTAACCCGGAAAGAGGTTCGGGTTTTATTGGATCATACGCTTTTATTGCATAGTAATATGATTTATTACTTTGAACATTCATGTCTAAATAAGATGGTTCAAAAACCAAGGAATCAACTAGATCCAAATTATCAGCATTAAGTCCTTTGTAAATGTAGTATCTTTCTGCTAAACCATTCCAATTCAATCTTACAGTAATGGAGTCCATACTAAATCCTGAAACATTATGAGGTGTAGATGTTTGATTAGAAAATGAAAATTCAATAAACTCAATCCCGTTATTATTCGGAAAAGCAACTTCATTTACTCCGTTATTATTTAAGTCACCTATAAAAATAGAATTTGAATTAATATTTTCTTTGTATGCAATGATTTTATTATCGTTAAAATCTCGTTGAAAAATATATGCATAAGGAAAAACAAATAAGACTAATTCATCATCTCCATCATTATCAAGATCGCTTAATCTAATACTGTTTTCTGATTTCCTAAAAGCATTATTAAATTCTATTGAAGCATCAATTAAAGCTTGATCCATCAGGAAGTTTACCGTACTTCCCGTAAGATTGAAAACGACTAACCTATAAAATGGAGCAATATCCAATTCATCAATTGAGTGAAGTAAAACAGCAAGTTCACTTTTACCATCTCCATCAAAATCACCACTTGCTAGATGAGCTGAAGAACCCAGAAACTGAGTTGGAATAACATATTGCTCAGCGAATTGATTATTCCCAGTGATCTTATAACTGTATATATCGCCATCTTGGTCAATCATCCAGAATTCATTTACGCCATCTCCATCAATGTCATCAACGACTGCATTAGGTGAGTTAATTATATTTCCGCCAAAACTTTTTGGAGAGAAATTTTTTAACGATGCAACTTTATTCAGATTAAGATTTGATTGAACTTCCCATACTTCAACTGTAGTGTCATTCTGCACGGAAAAAACTTCAACTATTCCATCTAAATCTACATCACTTGCAAGTATTGGCCAAAATTTGCCTCCGGTATTTGAATATTTTTGAGTAAAAGTTGAGGAGTTTTGCGATGTTTGTTCATCAATAAATCCATCACGAACGAAGTAGTCTAAGAGATCTATTAATCCATTATTATTAAAATCACCTGCATCTTTAATTATTTTTTCATTCAATGAATCAGTTAATGTAAATATGTCATTCTGAAAATTATATATCAATGTTACTTTGGGATTTACGTTAGTCCTTAGAAATATTTCATCAGAATTATTTGTTGTTAAAGAAATTGATTTTTCAAAAATACTTCCGGCAGGTAAACTAAACGGTAATTTATATTCTGTTGATATTTCAGCATTAAATGTTGTCGGAACTATAAAATTATTTCCATTATTCTTTACTTGTGTTTTCAATCCAACAAGATTTTCAGCTTCAAAATAAATTTCATATAAAGTGTTTTGTGTAGTCAAATCTTTTGGAATAAATCCATAGTGTAATGATTTTACAAATTGATTATTAATTGTAAATCCATCAAGTGTAATAAAATTAAATTGGGTTTCTCCAAAAATTCGGTAATACATTTTTACAATTGAAGGATCATCAGTATATACAGCTGAAAGAACGGTTGCCTTATCACCATAAAATGCAGGAAGTACTGAGATTAGTTCCGTAATTGGAGCTGTTCTATCGATGTGAAAATTAATTCTCTCTTCTAAAGTTCTTCCTGTGGTTTGATTAACAACCAGTCTTAAAGTGTAAACTGAGTCCGCATAACCACTAACATTTAAATTAAATATTTCCTGATTTGAAATTTGATTTAAGCTATTACTAATTAATGGCAGCCAGGTAGTTGGATTAAAGCCGGTTCCAACTTCTAAACTAAAACCTGAAAAGTATGGTGAAAGAACTGACGCAACTACTGTGATATTATTTCCAGATGTTGCAAAATCCTGAGTAGGTGTGTGAAACTGAATGATTGAAGGTGCAGTAACTGAAAGAGCCTTAAATATATTTAACCTGCCAGCACCGCTAAATAAATCCCAACCAGCTTCTCCAATATCATCTGAAGTAGATTTTAAAATTTGTTTTATCTCTTCGTTCGTAAAACTTTGTTTTGATAAAATTAAACTGGCTGCTCCGGATACATAAGGTGCAGAAGCGGATGTTCCACTGATAATTGAGTAACCTGCATTTTTTGCTGTAGTTATTATAAGCGAACCTGGCGCAACCAAATCAATTGTTGAACCAAAGTTGGAACTGCCAGCAACAAAATCCTGATCAGTCGAATTACCAACACATATTACTTCAGAATAACCAGAAGGATAATGCGGCGCACTTGAGCCTGAGTTACCAGCGCTTGCAATTAAAACAACATTCTGAGAATATGCGTACCGTATAACATCTCTAAGTACATAAGAAAAAGCATTATCACCAAAACTCATATTAATAACCTTAGCACCCATTACGATTGCATACAATATTGCTGCAGCAACATCATCTTCTTCTCCATACCCGCCAGGATCGAAAGCTCTCAGATTTAACATTTTAATTAATGGTGCTGCACCTGCTATTCCATAAAGGTTATTTGATTCAGCACCGGCGATTCCAGAAATATAAGTTCCATGTCCTTGATCATCGAATGGATTATTATCCCAGCCTAAATAATCACCACCTGTGGAATCAAATGGAAATCCAACGCGATCAGTAAAATCCCATCCACGATAATCATCAATAAAACCGTTACCATCATCATCAATATCATTACTTTTTTTATCGTTGCCAAATTGATCTAAACCGGTTTCACCCTCATTAATAAATATTTTATTTGTTAAATCAGGATGGTCATAATCAATTCCTGTATCTATAATCGCAAGCAAAACTGTATCAACCCCTTGAGTGATATCCCAAGCATCAAAAGCTTTTATTTTTTCTAATGCCCACTGTTGAGATATTAAACTATCATTTGGAACAAAGTCTAATTGGTAAGTTGTTGATTTTTGTATGTATTCAATATCAGGATCGGATGAAAGCATTGAGTTGAAGTTTGCTTCATCAACACTTTCTGAGAATTGTATTTTAACAATTCTTCCAAGAACTTCATCTCCCCTGCTCAAACCTTTTGCAAGATAATCTATATTGAATTCTGGGAGTGATAAAGGTCTGAATGCGATCATACTGGAAAGTTTTTGTTCGGAAATATTGGACTCAACAACATCAATAGGCACATCACTTTTATACTTAATAAAGTATGTTGTTTGTGCAAATGATGGGATGGTTATTAATATTAGTGCGGCAAGAATAAGAAACTGGTTAAACTTCATACATCTCCTTCTTGAAGTTGGTATCAACATCTGTTGGATACTTTCCTGAAAAACAGGCTGTGCAAAAGTTATCTTTGCCTGCTTCAGAAACTGCTTCCAACATCTCATCGATAGTTAAGTATTCTAAGCTATCTACTTCAAGATACTTTTTTATCTCTTCTATGTCGCCGTTTTTTTGAAATGCAATTAATTCCTGGCTGCTAGGAAAATCCATACCATAAAAACAAGGATGCATAATTGGTGGTGAAGATATTCTTAAATGAATTGATTTCGGATTTCCTTCCCTAAGTAAGTGTACTAATTGTTTTGATGTTGTACCTCTAACGATAGAATCATCAACAACTACAATTGTTCTGCCTTCAAGAACACCTTTTACGATGTTGAATTTTATTCTAACTCCGGTTTCGCGATTTGTTTGTCCGGGTTGAATAAATGTTCTTCCGATATAGTGACTTCTTATTAATCCAATTTCAAGACGAGCATCAATTCCCTGCTTCTCCAATTCTCTTGCATAACCAAGTGCTGTTGTATTTGAACTATCGGGAACGCTGATTACATAAACTCTTTCGCCATCTGGATCGGTAACAGGATGTGAGCGCGCAAGTTCTTTTCCCAATCTTCGGCGCATCTTATCCACATTGTGTCCAAAAATAAAACTATCGGGACGTGAGAAATATATGTACTCAAACACACAATGTTTTTGTGGTTCGGGTATCTCATTAATCCGAAATGATTTGATCACTTTTGTTTTTATTGATTCATCATCAATTACAATCATTTCTCCTGCTTCAACTTCTCTTAAAAATTCTGCACGCTGAATATCAAACGCACATGTTTCTGAAGCAACTAGTATTGCATTATCTAATTTGCCCAATGATAAAGGTCGGAAACCTAGTGGATCGCGAGCTGCAATTAATTTATCATCTGTAAGAATAACAACACAATAAGCTCCTTCAATTTTTCTCAAAGCTTCCATTATCTGATCGATTTGATTATCAAGTTTACTGCGAGCGATCAGATGAAGAATAACTTCTGTGTCACTTGTTGTCTGAAATATTGCACCTTCATTAACTAGTTCTTCTCTAAGCTCTTTTGCGTTGGTAAGATTTCCGTTATGCCCAATAGCAAGATTTCCCATTCTATAATTAACCATGAATGGCTGAATGTTTTTTCTGGATTTTGCGGAGCCGGTTGTTGAATATCGATTGTGTCCGATTGCTGCATTTCCAAAAAGTGCGTCTGTTAAAAGGTTGTGATCAGCAAAAACTTCTGAAACTAATCCTTCACCTTTTATAATATTAAAGTGGGCACGATTGTCTCCATTAAAGGAACGAGTTACAATTCCACTTGCTTCTTGTCCGCGATGCTGTAAAGCATGCAATCCATAATAAGCTTGCGCAGAGGCTGTTTCAGAACCATATATTCCAAAAATACCACAATAGGAAATCGGTTTGTCTTCTTCGTAATTCATATTTTCTTATGATTTAGTTATAAATAATTTGCAGGTAAAGTTAAGTAAATGGTGATATTTTATGAAATTAAGTTATGCCAAATACAACAACAATGCGATAATATTCCTTAATTATTTACGTTAAAAAATTGTAACTTTGCATAGTTAATTACAGAGGAGAATATTTAATGAAAAGCGAATCAATAAAATCATTTCTTGAATTAAAAAACATTGCAGTAGTTGGGGTTTCATCAAAAGGTAAAGGATTTGGTGTGGCTGTTTATAATCATCTCAAAAATAATGGTTATACAGTTATTGGAGTTAACAAGAATGGCGGCTTTTTAGATACTGTAAAATTATATAACTCACTTTCAATCATTGAAAATAATATTGATGGCGTTATTACTGTGGTACCGCCTTCTGAAACCGAAATTGTTGTTCAGGAAGCAAAAGAATTAGGAATTAAAAATATCTGGATGCAGCAAGGATCCGAATCCAAAAACGCAATAGAATTTTGCAAGCAAAATGGAATAAGTGTTGTGCATAATGAATGCATTTTGATGTTTGCAGAACCTGTTAAATCAATTCATAGTTTTCATAGATGGATAAATAAGGTTATTGGAAAGTATCCCAGAGAGGAATCAACCTAATTATTAAATCCAATTCAAATTGTCACACCGAGTGGCGTCAAGGTATGACAAGATGTTATATTGTCAGTCTTCGACTTCGCTCAGCCTGACGAAGTATCTTTTAGAAATTTAGAGTTTTGGAACATCATTCTTATAAAAATTTCAGTATTCCAAAATTCCATCATTCCTTAAAAATTCTGCAATCTCTTCTCTGCAAAAATCTATATCGCAGCCCACAGCTAAATGTCCGCAATTATTTTTAAGGATCAGAGTTTTTGCATTTGTTAACTTAGCAAGATTCAAAGCTTCAGTGGGATTTACCATCATATCAGTTTCACTAACTATTATAAATAATTTAGCTTTAATATTTTTTGCAGCCTCTTCCATTGATCCAGCATACTTTCGTGAAATATCATGTTTCATCATTGCTTTTAACTGAGTAAGATAATTATCTAAAGTAAAAATCTTACTTGGTTCTTTATCAAATGATTTGAGAAATTCTGGGAACTCAGATAAATCAGTATTATCAACAACGTAATCAGGTGTTCTTGCAATTATAGCAGTCATCATATCAGATAGTTTTTTAATTTTTCTTTCCTCCATCCCAAGTTCTTTTGAAGATTCAATCATGTTCAACTGGGTGTTCATCCACAATAAATCATAGCTGGACATTCTGGGACTTGCAACGTATGCAACAATGCGATCGGAAAATTCCGGATAACTTACTGCAAGTTGAAAAACCTGCATACTTCCCATGGAACCACCAATTGCCGCGTACAGTTTTTTTATCTTTAAATATTGTGTTAGCAAAATATAATTTGCATTGACCATATCGGTTATCGTAATATCGTAGAAGACTGAATCATCATACTCATAATTTGAAATTGATGATGATACACCGTTTCCTAAAGCATCAACAGCTATAATAAAATAATTTGTTGTATCAATAAACTTGTACTTCTGCAACAATGTACCAATAGCTTCAGATGTTCCGCCAAACCAACTGCAATAAAGAATTACATTTGAAGAATCATCATTGATAGCTCCAAATGTTCGATATCCAATTTTACAATTAGATATTTTGTTACCATTCTCAAGTGTTAAATCACCTATTACTGCAAATTTCTGAATAGATTGAGGTTGAGAGTTAATTGAAAAAAATAGAACGAATAAGAAGCATAAGAGAAAAATATTTTTCATATAAAATTCATTATAATTTATTTTGATATATTTAATTATTGAAATTTTAAGCACTTAAAATTAAAGAATATTCTATCTGGAGGAAACGTTATGAAAAAATCTTTTACTTTTTTTACCATGATTCTCTCAATCTTAATGGTATCATCAGGTATTTCGCAGATAACTGATCCCAACTCCGATTGGGTTAAAGTTGCTGAGGGATTAAATTTTCCTGAAGGTCCAGCTTATGACGGCAAATCATCGCTCTATTTTTCTAATTGTTACGGCGGCTGGATAACAAAATATTCAGATGGAAAGATTGATACTTTTATTCATAAAAATGATCAATTGTTAGCAATCGAAAAGACAAACGGTTTGGCATACGGTAATGATGATAACTTGTATGTTTGTGAGTACGGTAAAGGAAAAATATTTAGAATTAATAAAAATGCCAAAGTTGAGATTTATGCTGAAGGTTACGATGGAGAAAAGTTTAATCGTCCTAACGATATTACTTTTGATAAGAATGGAAATATATTTTTCACTGATCCAAAGAGTTATGATATAAATATTTTAGATGGCAGAATATTTTTTATAGACGCAGAAACTAGAGAAGTAAAACTAGTTGATGATAGTTTGGCTTTTCCAAATGGAATTAATATTTCTCCAATTGATGGAAAACTTTATGTGTGTGAATCAGCAAAGCAAAAAATAGTGCGATACACAATCACTCAAGAAAACAAGTTGGTTGATAAACAAGATTTTGTTGAGATTCCTGGTGGCGATCCTGATGGAATTGAATTTGATGTTAGTGGAAATTTATTTGTCGCTCACTTTGGTGGTAAAGCAGTTTACATTTTTTCACCGGAAGGTAAGTTGCTTCAGAAAATCGAAACTCCCGGAAGCAAGCCAACAAATCTAGAATTTGGTGATGATGATTATAAAACTCTCTATCTAACTGAGGTTGAAACTAATGCGCTTTATAAAATCAGGACAATTTATCCCGGGAAGAAGATCATAAAAAAATATTAAGTCACCTTACACAAAAAGTTATTTCATACACTGTTTCCGTAACACAGACTTAAGTCTGTGCTACGATTTTACAATATTTATTTAAAATGTGCGTAAGGTGACATATTAATTCAAATACTTACTTTTTCTTAACTAACACTATGCAGTTGCCAACTTTTCTTTCGCCGGTTTTATCTGACGGACTGTTTACAATTTTATTATTGATAACCATTGTTGTAGAACCGCCGCCATCAAGATTTAATCCCTGATAAATTCCCTCAGCAATCATTAGGTCAGCAAATTCCAAAAGTGTCATTCCCCTGCTCGTTTGCTGCCTTCCATCAACGGTTATAAAGAATATAGCGGAACTATCTTTCGAGAAACCGATTCCAGTCCGTGGATGTCTGTTATTTGAAAATCTTGGAAGGCTGCCTTCCAGGGAATCACTTATAATTATAAGATTTTCACCATCTTTAACTAATCGAGGCCATCCGCCAATGAGCGAATTAATATTCAGGTAATTTGGATTCATTCGTAAAATAATTCTTAGAGTGTCCCCTGTTTTAATTTCTCTTTCTATATAACGAGCATATTTATTATTTGTAGATAAAATGAAATCTGAATTTATTTTCGTGTTGCCACCGTATTGAAAAGAATCCGAAACGATACAGAAAAGTGTATCATAATTTTTTCTTATGGATTGTAAAGTAATCTCACTGACAAACCAACTCTCTGGAGCAGTCGGTGAATGTCCACCTTGAAAAGAATTATAGAGTGTTATTGAATTACTATCAGCTTTGGAATTTATTCGATTTATTGGTTCAGAGATTCCGTTAGGTAAAATTAGTTGACCACTGAAAACAAATTGTTCCATAAGAAGTTTTTTCTCTTCAGTTATTGCAAATTGAGTATTAACAAATGGATTAAATGGTGAGTCTGTAAACTTAACTGCTTTAACGTACTTTCCTTCTGAAATCATGTTATTGATTATTTCACCATCAGCTTCAAAAAAATC
>JBBQSH010000016.1:0-36930 GCA_038214015.1 Ignavibacteriales bacterium
TATGTCTTCTTTGTAATAGCGTTTGCTTGCAGAAATATCCCCGGGTAAAGTGAAATTCGGCAGTGAAGCAAGTGCAACATTTCCAGCTCTTCCAATTCCGCTTTCTAACATTCCGCCGCACCAAACAGGAATATTTTTAGACGCACAATAATCGTGAATAAGTTTTGATTCTGTAAATCCGCCAACACGGCCAGGTTTAATGTTTATTACTCTGCAACTATCCAACTCAATTGCAGCGCGAGTATCATCAAGCGAGTGAATACTTTCATCAAGACAAATCGGTGTTTTAAGTTCCCGCTGAAGTTTTGAGTGATCATAAATATCTTCATATCCAAGAGGCTGATCAATCAACAATAAACTCAAATCATCAATTTGCTTAAATAAATCTATATGCTTTAATTCATAAGCAGAGTTTGCATCAACCTGAAAAAGAATATTTGGAAATTCTTTTCTTACTGCTTTAACAAATTGAATATCATTTCCGGGAGCAATTTTAATTTTTATTCTTTTGTAACCTTCTGCAAGATAACCTTCAATTTTATTTATCAAATCCGGTACAGATGATTGGATGCCGATACTTACGCCAACATCAATTTTACTTCTGGTTCCGCCCATCATTTTTGAAAGTGAAATATTTTTTGACTTTGCAAATAAATCCCACAAAGCAGCTTCAAGTCCGGCTTTTGCCATCATATGTCCGCGCACTTTTTCGTAAGATGCTATGGCTTCATCAATACTGGAAATATCTTTACCAAAAATTGATGGAATTAAAAAATCCTGTGAGATGTGCCACGCAGTTGTAACAGTTTCGTAAGAGTAAAAAGGTGTTCCTTCAGCAACACTTTCGCCCCAGCCTGTATAGCCTTCGCCATCAATACGAACGATGATATGCTCTTCATCGTATTCAGTTCCCATTGATGTTGTGAATGGAGAAACTAATTCCATTTTAATGTGGCGGAGTTCGATCTTTTCAATTTTCATAAATAATTTCTAAATTTTGTCTGTCACACTGTTCGCCGCGGCGAACTGTCGAAGTGTGATTATGATTTTTAATTAACAGTCATCCTTCGACAAGCTCAGGATGACAGCAGGTTATAAAATATTTTACTTATTTCAGTTCTTCAATAACTTGATGATAATCAACTCCTCTATCCTTTAAACCATTTAAAACAAAATCAACACACTCTGAATTTTGTCCAATATATTCTGGAGGACAAATTCCCTTTCGATCAAACAATCCTTTTGAAATTAATCTTACAACTGTCGTTGCAGTATATCCAGTCGTTCTAGCCATTGAATGAACGTTCGTATCTTCGTTGTGCCGATCCAACAAATTGTAAGTGTAACGAATTTTCTTTTTATTTTTTTCGCCTTCGATGATAATTCTCATCACTGTAAATTCTTCATCTCCATCTTTTAATTCCCACATAGGAAACAAAAGTTTAGAAGTAAAATCAATCGGCTTAATTTTAACTCCATTTATTTCGATTTCATTTTGACTAAAAAATCCTGACTCTCGAAGCACTTTCATTTTTTCAATATGTCCAGGATAACGAAGTGTTTTTTCTTTCATATTTGGGGCAGTTAAAGTATCAGCGAGTGTTCTTAAGCCATCACTATTAAATGCTTCGAGTGTTCCAAGTTCATCAAAGTTAATAAATTCAGGGTCAGACAAAGCAGTACGAATTACGAGCTTTCCATTTTCAATATATCTTGCCGGACGAGTGTATTCTTCAATTACATCGATAGGTGAAAATCCTGCTTTGTATTCGTAAGGATATTCCCGAACAACTGGTAAACCACCAACATATATTAATATTGTTTCTGTTTTATCCAGGATAGTATCAACGTAGCCGCATAACAGATTACTCATTCCGGGCGCAACACCACAATCAACAACTGCAGTAACATTATTTTGTATTGCAAGTTCATCAAGTTCAAATGGATTCTCAGGAAAGAAAGCAATATCAACAACATTCTTTTTTGCTTTGATGATTTCCTTAAGTGTATTGTATCCCATAAATCCCGGGACTGCATTTATGACTATATCACATTTCTTTAGTAAAGATTTTAATTGTTCAGGATTCGAAAGATCCTTTTGCATTTTTTTGATTGGAATAGTTGTGGGGATTCTTTTCAGATTTTTTAAATTGATATCAGCGATCGTTACATTAAATGATTCGTCATTTGCTAAATCTAATGCCATCGGTCGACCTACAAGACCGCAGCCTAATACTAATACATTCATTATTTTTTCTCCAGATATTAATTTTTTGTTTTACAACATTTAGTTGCAGTTAATTAAATACAGGAAGAGAAATTATAATCCGCTGAACCGATTCAAAAAATGTACAGCATCATCATTATTATTTTGTATCAGTGATTTCATATAATTAATTGATTGCTTCGCTTATGATTTCATCTATTCGTAATGACTTTTTTAATTATTATTTAACAACTCTGAGTATTGGAAAGTTTTCACCTTTCTTAAGAAGATGTTTAAACTGCTTATACGTAACTAAGCCAAGTTCTGATTTTGGTTCAAGTGCAATAACAATCATATTATTTCTCAATTGATTTACAGGAATAAAGATATAATCACTTTCACTCAAATCAATTTTTAGCTTTTTTACCTCAACTATTGGATTAATAATGGTATCTCTTTCAAAATCCATTGAGTCAATTCCACTTATAAAATATTGTTCAATCTTATCTTCACCAGATTTTTTGTAATCAGAATAAATCAATTCGTGTCTATCTGCCCAATCAATAATTTCTCCAAGACTTTTAGGGACTAAATATCCTTTTGGTCTTTCAACATCAAGAATAGATTTTACAATTGGTCTATAATCATTAACTGTAATTAAAGTATCTATATTGGAATAATATGAAAGCAGTGGGAGTTCTAATTTAGTACCATCAGCAAAATGATCTAATTGAATTGCGACTTTACTATCAACTTTGTTATTGATTAATTTTTCTCGTCCATCAGCAACAAGCTTTTTAATTTCATCTTTATGATTGTAAGCGAACTCTAGCAAACCACGCATTCCGGTCATTTGTCCTTCAGCACGATGTTTAATGTTATCAACAAAATTATCTTTTCCATTTAACCCTTCCTGAATAAATGAAAAAGTATTTTGTATTCCCAAACTTTGTCTTCCATCATTAATATCAAAAGTGCTATGCCTTATGTAATCAATCTCCGGTGGTCCACCTGAACTATATTCAAAGTATGAAAAGTTTCTATCATTAAAATATTTTTTTATAAAGGGCAGATACTCTTTTTTCGATAAGGTTCTTATTCCTTCTGATATATTTATATTGGTTGTAACACCAACTTCTTCATCAGCATTATTTCGATAGCCGTATTTTTTCCAGGTTTCACCATAAGGGGCATATTCATGAACATCCATCGATACTTCAAAAAGATATTTGTTGAATAAATTATGAAGTCCAATTGTCTCTGGTTCAGTAAGAATCAAATGGTTACGATTAAGATCCATTCCGTTACCATTGCGTCTCTGATTTTTTTCTGAACCATCAGGATTCATTTGCGGAACCAATGCAAAATCAATCTTATCAAACAAATATTGATTTTCAGGTTTCAATAATTCACTTATTAAAAGAAGTGCCCCTTCTTTTCCGGACTGTTCATTGCCATGCTGTTGAACAAATATTAATACTTTTATTTTGGTTTCATCTTTTCCAAATCCATCTTTAGAAAAATAAACAGCAAATAATTCCCGTCCTTCAACTGATTTTGTAAGCACTTCAGATTTTATCAAATCAGATTTTGCATCTGCTTCATTAATAAATTGAGTAAGTTCGGCGTGAGATGTAAGTGTTGTGAAGTTAAATTTTTCAAGTGGAGTTTGCTGTGCGAATGCAATTTCAATTGTTAATAATAAAATTATAATTATATGTTTCATGTTTATCCGTTGTAAGGGAAGGGATTGCCCTTCCCGCTTGATTTATTTATTGATTGAATCTGTTTTTTAACTTCTGTTTATTCAGCATCTCAACAGATGGGGCAAGCCCCATCCCTACAATAGCTAATGGATTATTCACCCAAAGCGAAGTGTCTCTACATTTCAAGATTACCTGGATTATTTTTTTCAATTTCCCATCTTAATGGATTCTGATCAATGTATTGTCTGATATTAAATAATTATTCTTCATTTCTAATGATTCTGTCATAAAAACTTCTTTGCCATTTAAAACCTTTTAATCCACTTTTATGAATTTCAATTGTCGTTATTGATTTCAATGCAGCAATTATTTCAATAATGCTAACTGTTTTTGTAGTCTGTTTGTTATCTAAAATCAGTATTAAATGAATATGATTTGGCATAACTATAAAGTAATCTAATCCAATACATCCAAATCTGCTTTTCAAATTAACTAAATTATTTTTTACGATGATACCATATTTATTCAATTTACTCTTATTGTTTTAAACTAAGCCTAAAACACATTTCATATCGTGGACACAAATTGTAATAAAATAATAAGCATTACTAGAATAATCATATTCTATTAATCTGGTTCGTTTTCTTACAGGATATTTTTTGTTTTCGTTTTCCATCTTTGTAGGGGAGGGGCTTGCCCCTCCCGTTTGTTATTTATGTAAAAAGATAGTTTATTTCTTCACCTAAAAATTAGGGCGGACAGGGCGAGCCCTCTCCCTACAAAAGCAAACTCCGGAATATTACAAAATTATATATAGCTATCATTTTAATAATACCATTGATTTTGTTTCTGAATAATTTGGTGCTGATAGTTTATAAAAGTAAATCCCGCTTGAAAGATTTGAACCATTAAACTCAACTTCATAAAAACCAGGATTTGTTTCTTCATTTAATAGTGTAGCGATTTTACTTCCAAGTATGTCGTATACTATAAGAGTAACAAACCCCACCTCGTTCCTCCCCTTTCGCAAAGGGGAGGATGAAAGAGGGGTCGGAATTGTAAAACTAATCCTTGTAGATGGATTAAAAGGATTGGGATAGTTTTGATTTAATTGAAATTCTTTGGGAGTTAATTGAGATTCGTTCTCATTTTCGATGTTTGTTAAATTATCAAATCTACCAGTTTCAAGTAAATAGCTTATATCAGAATAATTTGTTAGAGAGATTCTTAGGTCATTCATTGCAACAATTTGTCTTGGCCCAATGCTGCCGCTTGCTCTGTAAGTTGATGAATCAACTTTTGTAGTTTCTCTTGCATCAACAATTATATATGGCGTCTGAACATTTCCGCTTATCGAGTTTTCTAATGATTTAACTTTTACTACATCATTTCCGTTAAGATAAATTCCAATACGTTTTCTATTTCTCATCATTCCCCAAAGCACTGCACTCATTCTGTTTTCATAATAATCTGAATTATCAAATATCAACGGCTGAAAAATTAGCTCAGGAAAAATGAACAATCCTTCATTGCTTGTCATTTTACCGCGGTATGAAGCATACAGATCAGTATCTGTATTTCCGATAAAAAAATGTCCTGCAATTTTTCCGGTGTTGCCGAAGAAGAAAACGGGTATTTGCTGGGCGAGTTGATTATAAAACGCAGCGTTCACCAATCTACCTGGCTGATTCAGATAACTAAGTACATTTAACGAATCACCTGCGAAGATAAAACAAGTTGCCTGATTTATTTTACCAGCATCCGCAGCATCATTTAGATTTGATGAGGTAATGTTTAATACATCAAAATTGTAACTATTAGAACTCAAATAATCTGTAATTGTAGTTAACGAGTTACTAAAACCTGGATGTGAAATAACCAGAATGTTAGAATTATTATTCTCAGTTAAGAATGCTGTTAGATTATTTAAATGCGAAGTAAGATTATTACTTCCGGTTAAATAAAAACTTGTTTGTGGATAAAACCAAGATCGATTTGGATCAACATCTTTTGCAGATGCCGGAATAAATGAAATTTCATTATTGATAAAATCATATTTCCAGCCTTTTGTTAGAAGATGTGATTTCATATTTTCAATTGTGTACTTGCCCGCATTGATCGAAGAATATTTTGTAAGTGCATCTTTATAAAAAATTGAAACTGCTCCACTGCCCATAACTTCACCGATTCCATCCGGAGAAATACAAATAGCAGTTCTGTCATCTATCCCGGCACCAATTAAATCTCTGCCTACGGTAAAATGCTGATTGTAAATCATTGCAATCAATCTGCCGTGTCGCGCTCTTTCAATAAAATGTGTATCAAACAAAACATTTGGAATAAAGTTTAAGAAATTATTTTCAAACTTCATTCTGCTGTAAAAAGGATTTTGAAGAGCTTCATCCGGATAAGCAGAACCGCTTTGTGCACTAAAATCAACATCACTAAGAACTGCGGCTCCGGCACTTGTTCCAGCTATTACTCCACCATTTTGAAAAATAAAATTAATTGCTGAATCAACTTTAGTCCCTTTCCACAAACGAATGTAGTCCCACTGATCACCACCGCGAAGAAAAACGGCTTTCGCTGTTATTAGTTCATCGTAAGTTTCTTGAAGATTTGCGGCTGCAATTGTAGAAATAGTTTTATTGTAAGCTGTATCAGCACCGAATGACATAAAGTAAGTTGGAAGCCATTCCGTTGCACTGCTTACACCAAGAATTATTATTTTTCCGCTGTCAGATTTCTGCACAACCCAACTATAAGGTGCATCGCTCCAATTATTGTAATCTTCCGAACCGCCGCCAACTGTACAAATGTAGCCTTGAGCATAAAGATTGAGAGTAATATTAATAATGAAGAGAATAGAGAAGAATATTTTTGATTTAATTTTCACTATGCAGGGTTATCATTTCAACTTAAACTTTGATTTGATTTCATTATAAACATCGTTATCAATCCAATTATAAAATTCTTTCGCTTCAGAATAATTGATTCCATTTTTTCTAAAATCAGTTAAAATACTTTTTGCTTTTTCCATAACCTGTTCTTCAACAGGAATTAATTTTTGGCGAACACCCGAATTTTCTTTATTCATTAATGCTGATAAGTTCAAATAATTTTCGCTTGCATCATTTTGTGATGAAAACACTTTATCTTTTAATTGGAGAGCAACATTGCATAGTGGAGCGTTTCCAGATTCATCAGCTTGCAGAACTTTAGGCATCGTTCCATCTTCAAGAAGCCAAACAGGAACTATAACTGAAGTAAGTGGAAATCCAAGTATTGTCCACATTGTTGTTAGTAATGGTGATTCTTTTTCTTTAACACCCTGCACCACAATTGCAGCCGAAGTTGAATGTCTTGGAATATAATCTCTAAAGAAAATGTAATTGTTATCTTTATCACTTTCAGGCAAAGATTTTTTAAGGTCAGTATTTGTGAATGAATGAACAAGACATCTTGGAACATCATTTATTAAAAACTCAAAGGATACTTTTCCATCTTTAGTTTGATTCTCAAAAAGTTTGCTTGCAGTCGCATATCTGATATAACCATAACCTTTGTTGTCTTCACCAGCTACAGAAAAATTTGTTCTGATCAAATATCCATTTGGTGCAACTGAAGGATCATTAACATCATATTTAATAAACTTAATATTATCAGTTTCATAATATGCTGCTCCCCCATTTGCATCGATTACTCCAAAGTTTGCTTCAACTCCAAGAGGTTTAGGTAGATCATTTAACAATTTTTCAAAATCCTCAAGAGTTGCACAAGTTTCCAAAGCCATTTTCATGATCCTGCCTTCAAGATCAGAAATTGTTGTTGTGTCATTCATCTTAAGGTTGTAAGAAGCTGAATTCATTATCCCAAAACCCGCAGCATTAAATCCACACCAAACATCTTTGTTATCTTTATCTTCAGAATTAACAAGCCCGATAAATCTATACTTCCCATCAAAGAAATAAACTAATTTATTTTGCAAAGCATCTGCATCACGATTTTTTAAAAGTAACGGTCTTCCATCATCGGTTGCTTTCCCGGATACTACGGCAGTTGTGCAAGGCTGTATAGTTTGTGCGAGAATAAAAAAGAGCAAGACACTCGCAAGCTGAAGCTTGCGGCTACCGGTAACTATTGTTTTATTTAAAAACAAAATGACTGAAGCATAATTCATTTTCATAACTACTTACTCAAAATTAAAAACTTAAATTAACAGAAATACGATGAACGCTTGGTAAAATATCATAAAGTGAAAATGAATAATCAAAATAAACTGCACTGCCGCCTAACGGAACATTTGCGCCGGCACCAAATGTAAAATCCTGATCATCATAATTGTATTTGTAGCCGGCACGAACATAAAATCTATCAAAGAAAGAAAACTCCGTACCAAAGTGTGCGCGTTCAGCATTATCATTCGGATGAGTCACATCAATTGCTCCAATCATTTTTACAAAGTCATATTCAAAAACATCAAACCCAATTCCCACCTGAAAGTTTAATGGAAGCGGGTACTCTTGTGTGAGTAATCTGCTTGGTACCAATCTGCTCTGCGGAAAATCATCATCTTTGCGATAAGTAAAATCAAGATCAGGTCCATCAAATTTCATATCAGCACCAAAGTTTGACATACTCATTGCAATTGTAAGATTTTGAAAATCTAATCTGTATTGTGTTCCAATATCGAAAGCAACACCTGATGCAGTTTCATTCCAGATGGTTTGATTAATATATTTAACTGTTACACCAACACTGAATCTATCAGTTAAATACTTTGCGTAAGTAATTCCAAGTGCAACATCACCGGCATCAAAATATCTACCTGTTCCATTTGGCTCTTCTTCAGTTGTTATCTCCATATCCTCTGTTGTAAATAAAACCATACTTGCACCGAACGTTCCTATATCACCAGCATTATATACCAAGGAAGCAGCATTAAAATCAAAAAGATCAAACCAATTCATATAAGAAAAATGTGCTTGTATATTATTCACTTTTACGATTCCAGCAGGATTCCAGAATATCGCTGAAGCGTCATCGGCAAGTCCAACAATTGCGCCCCCCATTGCTTCTGATCGTGCACCTATAGGAAGCTGAAGAAATTGGGCTCCGGAAGTTCCAAGGTTTGGATTTTGTGCAAAGATATTTCCGAAGCCTAAGACAATTAATAAAAGTAAAATTATTTTTTTCATAAAATCTCCTGCATCAGCTTATTTGATTATTGCAAATCGTTCTTTAAACTCGGAATCTTTTGTCTTAACGACATAGATATACATTCCGGCTGCTAGTTCCCTTCCGCCTTCTGTTCTAAGATCCCATGTTTCTGTACCATTTGTCGCGTTGTGATTAATTGTTTTAATCAGATCTGCATCAACAGTAAAGATATAAATCGTACATTCGGGTGGAAGGTTTACAAATTGGATTTGTCTTAATGGTTCTCTTCTTAACTCACCAAACTCAGGTTCATAAAGAGAAGAAACTAAATATGGGTTTGGTACAACTCTAATCTTAGTTAACTCGCTTGCAACTCTTTGTGGATCAACTTGAGCACCTTTAATCTTAAAGGAATATGAATCCTTAATATTTGGCTGCACCGGTTTTATCGTTTCAACAGAAAATTTATTTCCTGCAGCAGGTGGCGCGGTTGATGGAAAAGTAATTTGTCCCTCAATACCATCAAACGTGAAAGTATCTGATGAGAATAAAGTATCAAGTTGAATGTCAGTGTCAGAGACAGATAATAAAACAAAACCATTATTGTTTATTAATCCATTACCTTCAACTGAAGCAATGTAAATCTTTTCTAAAACGGAATCTGAATAAAGAACTTCAAACGTCATTTCAACATTATCAGTTCCGCCAATTCTTGAGACTGACTTTATAATATCAGGTTCAACTAATTGAAGCGAAATACCGTCTGTTGTTGTTTGTATCTGACCTACTTGATAGGATCTTTTATTTATTACTGAGTCTAAATTATTTCTGACGGTTGTAATTGAGAAATTAATTGCAATCACATCTCCCGCTTGAGGTCTAAAATCATCAGGAGTTCCAATTGAATCGCTCATCGTAACTCGCAAGCCATGACCAGTAATAAGAAGCGTCCTGCCCCCGGTCGGATAACCGTAGCCTTCTCTAATAACTTCATCAAGCGTAACGTTTGTTAAGTTGAATGTTGAGACTGAAGTAAACTCGATTAAATATTTATAAGGCTTCGTTGCGGCTGTATCAGTAATAGCAACTGTAACTTGCGTTGCCAGATCACCAAATTCTTTTCTCGGAACAAAACTAAAAGTTGTTATATATTCATTTCCAACAATTGCTTCATCATCTATTGAAGATGCATTTAGTATATAATTGGAATTGCCTGTGTTTAGGTTCTTTACATCATCAGGAGAAATTGGTGTTCTTCCAATTGCCTCTGATCTTGGAATTACAGAAACTGTATTTACTGCAAGCAGATTATTCCCGATTGCACTTTCTAAACTTTCAAAAGATGAATCTCCTTTATCGTATGCTGTTATTGAATACCAGTATTCAATTCCGTTAACCAAATTTGTATCTGTATAACTATATTGCAAACCGGTATTATTTCCAACTGAATTACGTATGTCGTAGTCTGCTATTCGTTTCCAAGAAATCCCTCTATCTGTACTTTTATATAATCTGTATCCTTCAAAATCATAACCTGATAGTTTATCAAAACTTTGTTCTGCAACATCATCCCAATATAAATTTGCTTTAAATTCACCATCTGAAGAATATAGATTAGGACGGTTGGGCGGTTTAGCCAGATCAAAATTATTATCCATCGCAAACTGAGCTGTGTTAGCTGCTAAAATCAATTCATCATAAGTTTCACCCGCAACACATGCTGTGTAAAATATTAATGTATCACCTCGATTAAGATTGTATGGTCCGGATGATATATTTGCAAGTAAATCTATTCCTGATGCCGGAATTGTAGCTGGATCATCATAATGGATATTGGTGTTATTACCAATATGAAAATATTTGTTTCCGATGGATGAATTGAAAAGGTTAGGGTCAGATGACATATACCCGTATTGAATTGAATCCTTATCGGAAACTTCATCATCATCATAAAGCATATAATGCATATCAGTAACACCAAGTTGATTTCCGTTAACCTCCGGAGTTTGTAACATCATTATGCCAAAAAATCCCGTAGTACCACCGGGCCATTCGGTGGAAACACCATCATCAAAAAAATAAACTAAATTCTTATCTTTTATAAAATCTATTTTATCATCAGCATATTCGGGGGTTCCACCGCTAATGTTGCCCACGTCTATATCATTATGCAGACTAAAATAAACACCGGTTAAATCGTTGGGTCCATGATTCGTTAGTTCGTACTTAAAGAACAAAATATTTTTTGCAAAGTTAGATCCATAAGCATATCCGGTTTGTGCCAATTGGATACCTAAAATGGCAGCTGTATTGTTGCTATCATTAAAAACACAGTAACTATCCTGATCTGATAAAATCACATCATTGCCATTTACATCTTTTACAGGCCAGCCAAGATGTGGCGGCCAGGAATCAGGATTGTCACTAAAAGCAATTCTAGCTGTCTCAGTATTATTGTATCCAAATGCGGCTTCCCACTCTTCATTAGTTGTAAATCTTGATTGCACAACATTACCAGGAACACCAACCATTTGATTAATTCTATAGATATAATGTTTTGTGCTGTTAATTGGAAACTCACCCGAAGGACCTTGTGTTATTCTTCTTGGATAAAGCTTACCGCGGTTTTCAAAAAACAATCCTATATTGCTTGCGTTATGTGTACCGCCTGCACGATCTTCAATCCTTAGTGTTTTTTCTAATGGATCTTTATCATCAAAATCTTTTTTATTGTCTTGAGCAATCCCAAGAAATGACAAAGAAATCATCAGCATTAATTGCAAATAAAAAACTCTTTTCATTTTTCTGCCTTAAGAATGAATAATTAATTAAATCTCATAGTAAAACC
Source organism: Ignavibacteriales bacterium (assembly GCA_038214015.1). Lineage (GTDB taxonomy): Bacteria > Bacteroidota > Ignavibacteria > Ignavibacteriales > Ignavibacteriaceae > IGN3. The sequence goes on from JBBQSH010000016.1 coordinate 11,921, forward strand.
CAAACGAATTGAGCGAGGCGGTCCAAAGTTAGAAGGATCTTGTATATACTCAATTGAGTTATTGCCTTCATTCGTATAATCAGGTTCGCCTGTATCGCCATAAACATACAGCACATTTCTATGATCGGTTAAATTTAAAATTTCAGCAAACAATCTTAATCGCAATGAGCTTGTAAATTCAAATTCTTTACCAATCATTAAATCCATACCAAATAAACCCGGTTGTCTCAGCGAATTATTTTCAACAAACCCAATATCTCTACCGGAAGGTGTATACGGAGAACCAGAACTTGCTCTTAGTATTAAACTAAAATCCATATTATCAAATATTGGCGAACCAAAAATGATTGGTCCTTCATCTTTAGGAATTGTATAAGTTCCGCTTGCATTAAAAATATGTGTTCGATCCCAATTCAGATAATAAAGTTGAGTGGATTCTTGTGTTCCCGGATATTGTTCCGTCTCAGAAGAAGCACTGCCTTTTACTACAGAATAGGTATATGTTAGACCTCCGGAAAAATATCTTGTTGGTCGTATATCAAGAGTAAACTCAACTCCTTTATTATTTGCATAATCTTCATTTACATAAAGTGTGTATCCTGTATATCGTCCATCAACAAATGGAAAATAATAACGTGTACCAATTAGTCCGGTTATATCTCGGTAATAAGCAGTCACGTTCAATGCAACATTATCAGAAAATTGATGAGCTACACCAACTTCATAGGAAATAGTTCTGGTTGCATCCAGACTTGGCTGCCCGAATAAAGGTTCTCTAACATTAAGATCATATGTATTGTTTTCAAACATTGGTTCAAAATTAGGATTCTGAAAAAAGTGTCCGTACGAAAAATGAAGTTTTGTTCTATCTGAAATAGGATGTGCAATACCAAATCTTGGAGAAAATTGTGATCGTGATTCAACAGTTATAAGCGAATTTGGATCAAGTGGATCATTTCTGAAGATGACGTTTGCATTAAGATAATCATAACGTAATCCTAAATTTATTATAAGATAAGGTAGTTCAATTTTATCTTGAATATAAGCAGCAGCCTCGAACGGTTCTGTGTTATAATCATCTATATAAGGGAAATTTCTTTTGGGATCATAAATATCATATAGTTTTAACCAATGCTGTTTATAAGAAGCACCAAATTTTACTTCATTCATAGATCCAATTTGCCAAACAGCATCTGACTTCAAATCAACTGTTGCTGTTCTGCTGTCTAATAGCTGGGGCGGATCAGATAATTTATAAAATTCAAAGCCGTTGCCTTTATCTTCAAAATACTCTGTTTCAGTTGAAGAAAGATATTGTGATGTATCTTTATTTAAACCCGAATAATAGCCCTGATTAAAGTAGGATGCTTTTACATCATAGAATAAATTATTTTGCACTGTATGTGTAAGATTCAATGAACTTTGCCAGCTATCTGTTCTAACTTTTAGATACTGTTCAGGAATATATTTATAAGAATGGCTATAATTCTGGCGATTTCCTTTACTGCCTCTATTCATAAATGCTATTCTAAAATACGGAATTGCAGATGTAGATAGCTTGCTAAAAAAAGAATTTGACTTGTTATATCCATAAGGAAGATAGCTTCCGTAATTATTAAGTTCTGCAGAAACAAAGAAATTATAATCCGGACTAACAATCGGTCCACTGATACTTCCGTTGACTCTGTTTTCATGCAGATCAGAATATCGATCAACACCAAACTCGCTTGTTCTTGCTTCAAGCTTTGCCGAAAATTTATCCGATCCGTCTCTGGTTACAATATTAACAACACCGCTAAGAGCATTACCATACTCAGCATTGAATGTACCGCTAAGTAAACTCATTTCCTGAATAGCCTCATTAGTGATATTAGTTGCAAGTCCACCGAGTAAAGGATCAACAACAATAGTTCCATCAATCATATATGCAACTTCATTCGTTCTTCCACCCCTAACGTGCAGATTTGATCCGCTTCCTGTTACACCTGCCTGCAGCGAGAGTAATTCCGTAAATGTAGCAACCGGTAAAGCTTCAATCTCTTCACGAGTTATAACAGATATACTGCTTGTAACATCTTTTTGAATAAGTGGTGTGCGTGCAGTTACAACTATTTCATCAACCATTATTGTTTGCGGATTTAATTTGATCTGAAGAATTGTTGTCTGATCAACAGTAATAGATACATCCTGCATTATAGTAGTTTCATACCCGATAAAGCTGAACTTAACATTATATCTTCCGGGTGAAATATTAAGTATTACATACTCACCATTAACATTTGTAGCGGCACCAAAATTTGTGCCTTCAATAATTACGTTTGCGCCTACTAAAGGTTCGCCGGTTTCAGCGTCCTGAATAGTGCCGGATAATTTTCCGGTTGTGCCGGAATAAATGAAAAAGGGTGCAAGCAGAATTAATAATAAAATTTTTCTCATACTTAACTCCCGCTTATTACTTGATTCTGGTTAATCATAATTTCCTCTGATTCTTTAAGAACTTTTTTCGCTCTTTGTTTGTCTTTGATAGCACATGCAGTAGCAATTGCATTTATCAATACCGAAATGGCAGCAAAAGAATTTGTAAAAAGCATATTTTCACTTTTTACAATAAGATTTGCTTTGGTAAAAAATGTAACCGGAGATGCATGCTTATTTGTAATTGCGATAACATCTATTTTTCGTTTACTTGCATACTCAGCGGCTTCTATTGTTTCCTTTGAGTAAGGTGGAAATGAAAATACTATCAGTAAGTCTTTTGGATTTAGAAAAAGTATATGTTCATTAAATAAAGTGTGTGAATGCTGCAACACTGAAGAACTGATTCCAACCTGTGTTAACTGGTATGCTAAAATTTCTGAAAGTAAATAAGATATTCCCAATCCAGCAGTAAACACTCTTTCAGATTTAGAGATACGGTCGATAACATAATCAAATGTTTTTCGCTCAACAAGGTTAAGAGTTTCGTTAATATTTTTTATATCAAGATTAGCAACCTCTGTTAGCAAATCTTCTTCAGCTCTTCGTTTTTCAAACAGTGGATAAATCTGCTTGTTGGTTAACTCTTTTTGTAACGATCCAGTTATAGCTTCACGCAATTCACTAAATCCTTTAAATCCTGCTCGCTGAGAGAATCTTACAACCGAAGCAACGCTTGCGCCTGTAGCTAAAGATAAATCATGCACATTCACAAAAGGTATCTTGTCAAAATTATTAATAAAGTAGTCAGCAATTTTCTTCTGATTCTTTGGAAGAGAATTATACTTACTCGTAATCTTTTCTTTTATTTCTTTGTATCGATCCATAACAGTTAAGAGATTGTCAGAAATATATAATTTTCAGAGATGTCATTCCCACGGAAGTGGGAATCCATTTCTTTTTGAAGTTTTGGATTCCCGCCTCCGCGGGAATGACAAGTAATTAACTAATTATTCAACCCATTATTTTTTTATTTAATTAATGTCATTTTTTTAGAAATCACACCTGCATCTGTCTGTAAAGAATAAATATAAATTCCTGAAGTTAACTTGGAAGCATCAAAATTGTATGAATGTGTTCCGGCTTCAAGTGATTCATTAACAAGTTCAGCTACTTCTTGTCCAAGTGCGTTAAATACTTTTAAGACAACACTGGATCTTTGCGGCAATCCAAAAGAAATTTTTGTAGAAGGGTTAAATGGATTTGGATAATTCTGATCAAGTGTAAAATCTAATGGAACATTGTTTAGATCAGATTCTACAGAAACTATTTGGTTATACTTTTGTTGAGCAAGAACCATATTTGCCAGCATCTCAGATTCGTTAGCCCCTAAAGCAACAGCAAGATATACGGTTCTTGTTTGCTGCGGTTCCAGGGTCTGAGATTCTCCGGCTAAAAAGGAAACCGCTCCATCAGGGTCCGTTAATAAAGTATCAGTATCAAAAGTACCTTCTGTCAAAAAAGCATAAGTGACTGTATCATTTTTTGAATAACCAACATACCATACCAATATTTGTGCGGAAGTTACTTGTTCCGATAAATATTTGATACCGGCATAATGAGATTCAAACTGGACTAACATCTGATTAGTTGCATCCCAAAATACATTATCGTCTTCCCAGGTAAAATCAACATACTGAACAATATCTAATCCCACAATAGTTGGTAATCCAGATGTTTCATTATTTGTAACAATCATTTTTATTAGTGCATATTTTCCACCCTGCCAACCATATACATGTTGTTCAACCGAAACATTTGGGGGTAAGCCAGAATAGGCATTATTATAAGTACCAGATATTTCATAATCGCTTAGAACTGGACTGCTAACAAGTGTCGTTGGTACTTCGACCTCAAAATCTATATAATAATCCATTACTTGATTTGGCTCTCCTGCAACAAGTACATTTACACGGTTAAGATGTTGTACTGTATCAGTACCCTCGATTGTCCAAAAGCGCATTGCACCATAGGTATCAACTCGCATTTGCATTGTGCCGGTATCGTAGATCTGTGTTTGGGAAAAATTATTCTCAATAAAAACACCGGAAAGAAGTAAGAAAACAAAAAGGACCATTGTATAAGTCTTCATAACACACCTCTTATTTAATTGTTGAATGATTATTAATTATCAAAAAATTACTGCCATCCCATTAAGTTTGGTGGGACTAAAAGAATAAATCCCAGCACAAATAAAATTATCATTAAAGGTAAAACCCATTTTGCCCATTTTTCCCAGGGCACTTTTGCCATAGATAGCGCACCCATCGTTACTGCAGAAGTTGGAATTATAATATTTGTATATTCACCAAATTGAAATGCTAATATTGCTGTTTGTCTTGTAACACCTGCAAGATCAGCAAGCGGAGCCATAATCGGCATTGTTAAAGCTGCCTGCCCGCTGCCCGAATGTACAAAGAAATTAATTATTGCCTGCACAACAAACATCTTCTGCGAAGCAAAAACCGGTGAAGATGATTGAATGTATGGAGAAAGATTATGCAAAACTGTATCAATAATTTGTCCATCTCTTGAAATAACTAATGTAGCTCTTGCAAGTGCAACGATCAATGCTGTGCCAACTAAGTCTTTTGCTCCATCTATAAAACTTTTTGTGAATTCATCTACTTTTAATCCGCCAATAATTCCAACCACAACACCCATTATAAAAAATGCAGCAGAAATTTCTTCAATATACCAGCCAAGTTCAATTACACCAACCACTATCATAATCAAGCACAGAGCAAATGTAATTAGAACTGCTTTGTGTCTGCCGGAAAAATGATTTTCATTATTGTAAACATCATCAAAGTGTTCATTTTTTCTTCGCTCTTCGTCCTGTTGATAAGTTGGACTTACTTTGGGATTTTTTGACAGCCTATTTACATACCATAGTAAAAATAAAATTGCCACAAATGTTGAGATTGCCCAACAAATAATTCTGTAACCTATTCCTGAAAACAAGGGCACCTCTGCAATACCTTGCGCAATACCAACATTAAATGGATTTAAGAACGCACTTGCAAATCCAACGTGTGCACCAACTAATGGAATAGCGACACCGACTATTGAATCATAACCTAATGCAAGACATATTGGAACGATTATCAGTACGAAAGGAATTATTTCTTCATTCATTCCAAAGGTTGCGCCACCCAAAGAAAACATAAGCATTAGAACTGGTATAAAAAGTTTTTGAAGTAGTTTAGAATCTTTATGAGCTCTTGCAAGTTTATGAATCAGAGAATTAATTGCTTCGGTTTTTGCAAGCACATTAAAGGAACCGCCAACAAATAATATAAATCCAATTATTAAACCTGCTTCTACAAATCCTTTTAGAGGAGAAATAAATAGATCTATAAAACCCTGGGGATTATTCTGGACATATTTAAACGAGTTCTGAACAACAACTTCTCTTCCGTCCACAACTGCGCGCTCGTACTGACCACCTGGAATAATCCACGTCATAGCCGCAATCAATACAAGTAAAGAAAAAATTAATAAGTAAGTGTTTGGTACACGAAACTTAAATTTCTTTTTTACTTCACTCATTTAATAACTTCTTTGGTTTTCATATCAAATTTATCGCCGCTAATTAACACATGAAGTTTCATATCAGATATACCAAGATTACCTTTTTTATCTTCTCTGATATTATTTGATTCTGTAGGATCGTAAACTAAAACCTGATAGCTGCCATAAACTTCAAAAGTATCATCAGGATAAACAATGATTGATGTTGATTCGTCTATAGCAACGCCTAAAAGATTTTGATGTTCAATTACTGAAGAAATTGTTCTGTTGTGTCTTTTACGTTTAAGAAAATGCTGATCGATAATAACAGATTTTAAAAATCCGAAACCTTGTTTTGTTTCAATATTATTTTTTTCAATTGTAATAAATGAACCTGTTGAATCATTGTGTAATAACTCATTTCCTGTGATCATAACTTCGCTCATAATTGCAGCACCAGCACTTGAACCGCCGATAACTCCGCCAGTATTATAAATATCAAAAACTTTTTCTAATAATTTTGTTCCAAGCATATCACGCGTTAAATCACTTTGATCACCGCCTAAAAAGAAAACGGCATTTGCCCAATCCATTTTATCTAGATTTACCTTATCATCAGCAGTCTCTCTTGTAAATGAAAGGAAATCGGCTTTGGCTCCAAGTTCTTCAAATTCCCCAACTTGAACTTTACTCCATTTTACCGGATTGGAACCGGCATTTGGTATAACAATAATTTTTGCATCGGATCCGCCCGCAAGCTCAACAAATTTTGCAACTATCTCATCTGTCTGTGCTCCACCAACAATTACAAGTTTACCTTTTGTCTGTGCAAAATTATTGGAAGTGATTATTAGAAGCGTTATAAAAGTTAGCTGTAAAAGTTTTTTCATTTTAATCCTTCTTAACTAATTCTAATGCGATCTCTGCTGATTTAATTAAATCTTCTATAAAAATAAACTCATCGTTGGAGTGCGGATTCTGGGCACCAATGCCAAGGTTTATAGATTCTATTCCCCTTCCGTTAAGTGAATTTGCATCGCTGCCGCCTAAAGAAATTTTGGGAGTAGGTTCTAATCCAACTTTTTTAATTGCTTTAATTGTTTTCTGAAAAACGAATGAATCTTCTTTAATTGTATAAGGCATAAAATCCCAAAAATAATCTATCTCTATTTTAGCCCCGATTTTTTCAGCCTCACCTTTAAAGATGTTTGCTAAAAGATTAAAATTATCTTCAGCTTTCTTTAGATTGAATGATCTAACTTCACCTTCAAGTTCTGTGAGCTCAGGAATAACATTTACAGCAGAGCCGCTGCTTAATGTGCCGATATTCATTGTTGTTTCTTCATCAATTCTACCCAAAGGAAGCTGGCTGATTGCTTTAGCAGCAACTTGCATAGAATTAATTCCCTTTTCAGGAGAGATTCCGGAATGAGATGCTTTACCAAAAATTTTAATCTTTAATCCAATTGCCCCGCAAGCGGAAAAAATAAAATTACCAGGACGATAACCTGAATCAAATATAAACCCGTTTTTTATTTCGCCATTAATTCCAAGATTTTTTGAACCTAAGAGAGTTGTTTCTTCGCAAGTAGTAAATGCAACTGTAAAATCCTTGACAGGAATTTTTTCTTTTGCAATCTTTTCAAGAGTATAAAGTAAAACTGAAACTCCTGCTCTGTTATCAACTCCAAGTACAGTATCACCCGAAGAAATAATTTTATCTTCAAGTATAATTGGTCTAACATTTTCAGTTGGTCTTGCAGTATCCATATGTGAGAGCATCACAAATTTTCCACCGGTACCAATTTTACATATCAGATTGCCTGTATTGCTTTTTGTGAATTCTTTTGCGTTGTCTTCGCTAACTGAATAGCCAAGGCTGGAAAGAAATGATTTTATAAAGTCTGCGATTGGTTTTTCATTGCCGGACAGAGCGTTAATTTTGGCAACTTCTAAGAAAAGATCTATTAATCTTTGATTGTTCATCTGTAACTCTAATTACAAATTGATTATTTGTTGTAATAACTATTACAGAATTACAAAAAAAAGTTTATTAAGTCAAGAAGATTTATAAGAATTTTAAATTTAATTACTCCTCGTCGGAATAAGTTTCTAGATCACTCTTTTTTATGTATCCATCTTTTATAAGACTATCAGCAGATTTGTAAAGTACAATGTTCAGTTCATTTGTTTCAGAAAATCCGATCGATTCAATTTTAATTCCATTAAGTTCCTTGATCACTTTAACCTTAGCAATCAACTTATCATCCGCAATAAGCGATTTCTCAAACTTTGCTTTTTTGCCCTGAAGATTTGAGAGTGCCCAGTAAACTCCCTTTTTTGCATTTACAAGCGCTGCTTCAATATCCTCTTCAATTTTAGATTGTGAAAGCGAAAACGGAGCAAATAAAAATGTTGCTGCCAATATCAATAAAATAAATCGCATTGCTGCCCTCTCTTTTTTGATTGATTTAATAATAGCAATTAACATGTTTCTTGTCAACTTGTGAGTAAGCTCTCAATACTAAAGTAAGTGGAAACTAAAACTTGACAAAATAGTTTCCATTGCCTAAGTTGGAAACCAGAAAAACGAAATTAGTTTCCAAGAGGAAAAATGGAAGAGCAAAATAAAATAGTTGAAATGACTGAAGAAAAATTCTTCAGAGATGGTTTCTATAAAACCACAATGGATGAAATTGCATCAGAACTAAAAATGAGCAAGAAAACCATCTATAAATTTTTTCCATCCAAAGATGAGCTGGTGATGGCAATTGCCAAGCATTTTATGAACAGAATGAAAAGTAAGATTGTACCTGCTTTAAGTTCTGATAAGAATGCTATAGAGAAACTGGCAGAGCTAATAAATATTCTTGCAAAAGGTTCTGAAAAAATTTCTACTAAAAGAATGGAAGAGATTAAAATTCACTATCCAGGTTTATGGATTGAGATCGATCGTTTTAGAACAGAGATGATGTTTGGAAACATTACAAAGGTTATCGATCAGGGAAAGAAGGAAGGATTATTCATCGACTATCCGACAAATATCGTGATGAATGTTCTTGTTGCTTCTGTGAGAAATATTGTAAATCCAGATTTTATTCTGAATAACAATTTCTCAATCATTGAAGCTGCACGTTATGCCTTTAAGATTATCATTGGCGGCATTGTAACCGAAAAAGGAAAGAAAATTTTTAATCAAACAATTAATAAGATGTGATTATGAAAAGATTATTATTTATAACTCTATTGCTGCTTGGTTCGGAGTTCAATACTCCACAAACACCGCTTTCGCTTGAAGAGTGTTATGAAAAAGCGAGAATAAATTATCCTCTTATCAAACAGAAAGATTACATTGCAAAAACAAAAGACTACAGCGTCAGCAATATTTGGAACGGATACTTTCCACAGATAACACTTCTTGCACAAGCTTCATATCAATCCGATGTAACAGAGGTTCCAATGCCTTTGCCCGGAATTGTAATTCAAAGACTATCAAAAGATCAATATAAGGTTGCGGTGGATGTTACTCAGACAATATATGATGGTGGAATAATGAGTTCACAATCCGGCATTCAGGAATCTGTAAATGAAATTGATGACCAAAAAATTGAGATTGAACTATTAAAGCTTAAAGAAAGAGTTAATCAAATTTATTTAGGCATTCTTCTCATTGAAGCTCAATTAAATCAAATTGAACTTGTAATAAATGATTTGAATGCCAGCATTTCAAAACTTGATGCTGCTTATGCAAATGGCACAGCAACTAAATCCGATGTTGATGTTTTAAGAGCAGAGTTATTAAAAACAGATCAGCGCCAAATTGAACTTAACTCTTCCCGCTTATCCTATATAAATATGCTCGGTTTACTAATTAATGAAAGTTTAAATGAGTCAACTATTTTTTCTACTCCATCGCCGATTAATTATCTATCAGCCGAAGAAATAATTAGACCTGAATTAAAACTTTACTCAGCTCAGAAAAATCTTATTGAAAATCAGGATGGAATTACTGTTTCCAAAATTGTTCCCAAGGCTAACTTGTTTTTTCAAGGTGGATACGGAAAACCAGCTTTAAATATGTTCATTAATGATTTTGATTGGTATTACATAGCCGGTATTCGATTTTCGTGGTCACTATCAAATTTATACAGTTATGGAAATGAAAGTGAAATCAATCAGTTAAACATTCAAAGTATTGATGCTCAAACGGAAACATTTTTGCTTAACACGAAAATAACTACAAATCAGCAGTTACAGGAAATTGATAAATTAAAAAAATTGATTGAGGTAGATAAAGGTATCATTGATTTAAGAACCTCAGTTAAACAATCAGCTAAAGCAAAACTTGAAAACGGAGTGATTACCTCTAGTGACTACGTCCGTGATTTAAATGCAGAAGATACTGCAAAACAAAATTTAGAGATTCACAAAATTCAATTATTGCTTGCACAGTATAATTACAAAATCACAACAGGAAATTAAAAAATACAATAGAGATGAAAATGAAAAACAAATTATTAAACATTGCATTTATTTTTGCTGCAGCTCTTTTGTTTGGCTGTTCAAACGGCAATGGAGATTTTGATGCCACTGGAATATTTGAATCAGAAGAAATTATAGTCTCTTCAGAAGCAACAGGCAAATTAATAAAATTTGAAGTTGAGGAGGGATTTGAAATCAAACAAAATCAAATTGTTGGTATTGTTGATACAACACAATTACATCTTAAGAAAAAGCAATTGCTATCATCAATAACTGCCGTGTTAAGCAAGCAGCCCGATATCAGCGCACAACTTGCAGCACTTCAACAACAAATTGAAACTACTGAGGTTGAAAAAAAGCGAATTGTCAATCTTGTTAAATTGGATGCTGCAACCACAAAACAACTTGATGATGTAAACTCACAGTTGGAAGTACTTAACAAACAATACATCGCGACCAAATCCAGTTTAACAATTACAAAACAAGGCTTGCAAAGCGAAACTCTGCCGTTAGTTGCACAAGTTGAACAGATTGAAGATCAAATAAAAAAATCCTATATAAAAAATCCTATTGATGGCACCGTGATAACTCGTTACGCAAAACCGGATGAAGTTACTTCAAATGGTAAGGCACTGTATAAAATTGCTGATCTTTCTGAAATGACTTTACGCGCTTACGTTGATGGTGATCAGTTGGGGCAGATAAAACTTGGACAAAAAGTTAAAGTTTATGTTGATAAAGGCGAAGGTGAGCAAAAAGAAATGAGCGGAGAAATTTATTGGGTCTCTTCAAAAGCTGAGTTTACGCCAAAGACAATTCAGACTAAAGACGAACGTGCAAATCTTGTTTATGCAATCAAAGTAAAAGTGATCAATGATGGTTATTTGAAAATAGGAATGTATGGAGAAGTAAAATTATAATATGATTTCTGAAAAATTTATACTGTCATTCCCGTGCAAACGGGAATCCATAACGCTAATAATTAAGTGGATTCCCACTTTCGTGGGAATGACAAATAACTAAAAGTAATTTTTAAATGTCTCTTAATTTTTTATGAATGCAATCGAAGTAAATAAAATTACTAAAACTTATTCGGCAAAAAAGAACATTGTAACGGCTGTTGATGATGTTTCATTTTCTGTCGGTGAGGGAGAACTCTTTGGTTTGATTGGCCCGGACGGTTCTGGTAAAACTTCAATCTTCAGAATTCTTACTACAGTGCTGCTTGCTGATAAAGGCAATGCAACAGTGCTTGGGCTTGATGTTGTGAAAGATTATACGGCAATCAGAAATATTATTGGTTATATGCCCGGACGATTTTCTCTTTATCAGGATTTAACTGTTGAGGAAAATCTTAATTTCTTTGCAACCATTTTTAATACAACGATTCAAGAGAATTATGATTTAGTGGCTGATATTTATAAGCAGCTTGAACCATTTAAAACTCGTCGTGCAGGTAAACTAAGCGGTGGAATGAAACAGAAACTTGCATTAAGCTGTGCACTAATCCATAAACCAAAAATTCTTTTTCTTGATGAACCAACAACCGGCGTTGATCCTGTTTCGCGTAAAGAATTCTGGGAAATGTTAAAGCGATTGAAAGCACAAGGCATTAGTATACTTGTTTCTACTCCATATATGGATGAAGCAAATTTGTGTGACAGAATTGCACTTATGCAAAATGGCAAAATTTTAGAGATTGATACTCCACAAAATATTGTTAACAGATTTGATAAAAATCTATATGCTGTTAAATCAAAAAGCATGTTTAATCTGTTAAATGATTTACGAGCTTACTCCAAAACAGAATCCTGTTTTGCATTTGGACAATTTCATCATCTCGTTTTGAATGAAGAACATCCTGATTTAAATGAATTGAAATCTTATTTACAAAATCATTCTGAACTTGAGATTACTCAAATCAAACCCGGAATCGAAGATCGTTTTATGCAGTTGATGAAAAGCCCATCCTGATGCTAACACGAAGCTCGAAAATATGGTTTAGTCATTCCCACGAACCTGCCTGCGGTAGGCAGGAGTGGGAATACATTTTGTTTAATGAATTTAGATTCCCGTTTTCACGGGAATGACAAAGACATCAGGACTGTAAAGCGATGAAGATAATTTGTGATTGTAATGCGAAATGAATAACGAAATAGTTATAAAAACTGATAAGCTCACTAAAAAGTTTGGTGATTTTATTGCTGCCAATGAAATTACTTTTGAAGTTTTTAAAGGAGAGATATTTGGTTTTCTCGGTGCTAACGGCGCAGGTAAAACTACAGCTATGAAAATGTTAATCGGAATTTCAAAACCAAGCAGCGGCAATGCAGCAATAGCAGGTTTTGATGTTTACAAAGAAACCGAGAAGATTAAAAGAAGTATTGGCTACATGAGTCAGAAGTTTTCTTTGTACGAAGATTTGACCATCAATGAAAATATTCAATTGTTTGGCGGGATATATGGTTTGTCGGACAGCGAAATAGAAAAAAGAAGGAGCGAATTGATTTCAAAATTAAATCTGCAAAATGAAGCTAATAAATTAGTTGGCTCACTGCCGCTTGGCTGGAAACAAAAACTTGCATTCAGTATTGCAATCTTTCATACACCAAAAATTGTTTTTCTTGATGAACCCACTGGCGGCGTTGATCCAATTACAAGAAGACAATTCTGGGATATGATTTACGAAGCCTCACACAACGGAATAACTGTTTTCGTAACTACACATTATATGGATGAAGCAGAATATTGTGATCGTGTTTCTATAATGGTAGATGGAGTTATAAGAGCACTTGATTCGCCTGCTGGTTTAAAGAAGCAATTTAATGCTAATTCGATGGATGAAGTATTTATTAGGCTTGCACGCGATGCAAAACGCGGAGAATAAATATATTGCTTGTCATAAATTTTCTTAAAAATCAGAAACAAAAAACTGTCATTCCCGTGAAAACGGGAATCCAGTGCTCTCGAGATAAAATGGATTCCCACTTACGTGGGAATGACAAAAGCGTATTTAACATATGAGCAATCTTAATAACATAAGAAAATAAATGAAACAATTAATAACATTTATTCAAAAAGAATTTCACCACATACTGCGAGATACCCGCTCGATGCTGGTATTAATTGGTTTGCCGATTGTTCAGCTTCTAATTTTCGGTTTTGCTATTACAACCGAAGTTCGTAATGCAAACATCGCCATACTTGATAATTCAAAAGATGAAATCACGCAAAACATCATTACCAAAATAGAAAGCTCACAGTATTTTAATATCGACAGAACAATTAAATCGAATGAACAAATTGAAAAGGCATTTAAATCCGGAAAGATAAAATTAGCAATCGTTTTTCAAGCAAACTTTCAAAATGAATTATCGCACTCCAACAAGGCACAGCTTCAAATCATTGCAGATGCAACTGATCCAAACCAGGCAACAACTCTTACAAATTATTTAAGTTCAATTGTAGTGGATTATCAAAATGAAATGAATCAACAAAATAAATTACCATACGCCATTAAAACAGAAATGAGGATGTTATACAATCCACAATTAAAAGGTGCTTACACTTCTGTGCCCGGCGTAATGGGAATGATTCTTTTACTCATCTCTGCAATGATGACTTCAATTGCAATCGTAAGAGAAAAAGAACTTGGTACGATGGAAATACTTTTAGTCTCACCGATAAAGCCGTGGCTTGTGGTTATAAGTAAAGTAATTCCATACTTCATTATATCATTAATTAATGTTGCAACGATTTTAATACTAAGTGTTTTTGTACTTGGACTTCCTATCGAGGGAAGTTTGTTTTTGCTGATTGGTTCCACAATTATTTACATCTTTTGCGCGCTATCGCTCGGAATACTAATTTCCACTATCACAGAAACACAGCAAGCAGCAATGTTAATTTCACTGCTCGGTTTAATGCTTCCGGTTGTGATGTTAAGCGGCTACGCATTTCCGATTGCAAACATGCCGACAATTCTGCAAGTGCTATCTAATCTTGTTCCGGCAAAATGGTATATCATCATTGTAAAGAGTGTGATGATAAAAGGAATTGGTATCGAGCAGATCTGGAAAGAATTATTAATTCTTTTGACGATGACTGGAACATTTTTATTAATCAGTATAAAAAGATTTAAGATCAGATTATAATGAGAACACTAAAATTTTTACTAAGAAAAGAATTTCTGCAAATCTTTCGGGATAAACTTATATTAAGAATGATTTTTGCTTTGCCGATAATACAACTTATTCTTCTTCCTTATGCTGCAACGTATGAAATAAAAAATATTACCTTAAGCGTTGTTGATCATGACCATTCTGAATATTCAAGAACTCTGATTAATAAATTTACTTCATCAGGATATTTTAAGCTTGTAGATTATTCCAGAACATATAATAACGCTTTAGATCAGGTTGAAAAGGATAAAGCGGATTTGATTGTTGAAATTCCTGAAGGATTTGAACGCGATCTAATTAGAGAGAGTGAAACAAAAATTTTATTAGCCGCCAACGCAATCAGCGGACAAACAGCCGGGCTGGCTGTTGCTTATGCAAATTCAATTATTAAAGATTTTAATAACCATGTTCGCACTCAATGGATTCAGCAGCCACGATTAAATGCAATTCCTGCTATTGAAATTACAAGCTCTAATTGGTTTAATCCACAAATGAATTATAAAAAGTTTATTGTTCCTGGAGTACTTGCACTTCTTGTCACTTTAGTGGGATTTCTAATGTCATCATTAAACATTGTTAAAGAAAAGGAAGTCGGCACAATAGAACAGCTTAATGTTTCGCCAATAAAAAAATATCAATTTATTTTAAGTAAGCTGATTCCATTCTGGGTTCTTGGCTTAGTTGTTTTGACAATTGGATTCATTATCAGTTTTATTATTTACGGAATTTATCCCGCAGGAAGTTTTTGGGTTGGATTTCTTTTTGCAGGAATATATTTGATTGCATTGCTCGGGTTTGGTTTGCTAACTTCTATCTATGCCGATACACAGCAGCAGGCAATGTTTATCGCATACTTTTTTATGCTGATATTTATATTACTTGGCGGATTATTCTCACCAATCGAGAACATGCCTGATTGGGCACAATATTTAACTTACGTTAACCCTGTTAGATATTTAATTGAAGCAATGCGAATGCTTGTGCTTAAAGGCAGCAGCTTTTGGGATTTGCGTTATCACTTTCTTGTGGTGATTGGTTTTGGGATTGTGTTCAATGGGTTGGCAATATGGAATTATAAAAAGACTATTTAATGGTTAATCTTTTATTAATGGGTGGTGCAATTTTGTTTTTTAGCTCTTAAAGATTTAGAAAAAGATAGAGTAATAATTATCAATTAAATAAAAGGATATCATAATGAAAACAAATCAAAATGTGGCAGTAAAATTATTCTCATTTGTTGTAGCAACATTTTTATTGAGTTTCTTTATAACAATCAGCCAAGTTAATGCTCAGACAAATAGTGATTTCAAAGTTCTTGAAATTCAAACTGAAATCGGTGAAGGCAAAGACAAGGAAGCAAAGGTTTTGTTTGAAGGTGAGCGAAGAAAAATTGTACAACTGACTTTAAGAAATGGAATGAGTTTAAAATCTCATAGTGCTGAAGAACCTATAACTGTGCAATGTGTCGCAGGCAGTGGAGAATTAATAATTGGTGCAGGTGAGAATTCCGAGCTGATAAAATTACAGCCTGGAGTATTTGTAACAATTGAAGCAAATATTTTGCACGATGTTATAGGGAAGCCATCTGTATCGATTGTCTTGATTCGATTTTTAGAGGAGAATAATAATTAATTATTAAAGACATTTTATGAAACTTAAAATTTTTGCCGTTGCCTTCATTCTGGCATCAACAACTTTACACTTGGTTGCACAACGAAAGGATTATTATTCATTGCCCTCCGGGATCTCACATAATCAAGATTCTACATCAGTGGACACACTTACAACTGAATTGAATGTTGAAAAAAATTATTGGCTTCCTGTGGTTGAAATTGTTGGGTTAAACTTTGGCATATGGGGATATAGTAAGTATTTAACTAGTGAAGGTTGGTCGGATATTAATTGGGAAACAATAAAGAACAATTTTAATACAGGATTCAGGTGGGATGCTGATGGTTATCTAATGAATCAATTTTGGCATCCATATCATGGCTCTAACTATTTTAATCTTGCTCGGTCTAATGGGTTGACATTTTGGGAATCTGCACCATATGCATTGGGTGGAAGTTTAATGTGGGAATTCTTTATGGAGAATGAAGCGCCATCTTACAATGATATAGTTAATACACCGGTTACCGGTATTATCCTTGGTGAAATCTCTTTCCGTGTTTCCAATTTAATAATTGATGAAAGTTCTGATGGACTTGAAAGATTTTTGCGCGAATTCACATCTACTGTAATTGATCCAATGCAAGGTTTTAATCGATTAGTTAGAGGTGATATGTGGAAAGATGGAACTCCAAACGATAGATCTAAATTTAATATAATTGTATCCAGCGGTGTTCATAATGTTTTTATCGATAACAAACTGAACAATGGTAAATCTTATATCACGCTTAGAGCAGATCTAAATTATGGGGATGAATTTTCTGTTGCCGATCACAAAAAGCCTTTCGACTATTTTACTCTTCGTACCGAATTTAACATAGCCAACGATGATAATATTGTTGGAATTTTTGCAAGCGGTGTGCTCTGGGATAATAAATTAAAATTTTTTGAAAACTCAAAAAATATTATAGGTATTTATAAAGAGGTCGATATTAATATTAATACTGTTTACAAACTTTCTGCAACAAGCGTTACCGGACAAATAATTAATAAAATTCCTATTTCCTCAAATACATCAATGCAAAACTATTTTGGTATGTCTGCTATACTAATGGGAGGTACCAATTCTCAATATTCAATTGAATACGGCAAGGATTATAATATCGGTCCGGGTGTAAGTGCAAAAATTGGTGCTGCAATTAAGTTTAAGGATTTTGGAGAAATATATACTAATTATAAACGATACTGGATCCATACATTGAGTGGTGCAGATAGCGAACAGTTTGTTAGTTTATTAAATATTGGTGTTAACCATTATCTGTTTGATAATACATCACTGGGTTTAGATTATCTATTGTATGAACGATATGGTGAATATAAATATTTCCCAGACATTAAAAATGCGAACTCAGCGTTAAGAATTTACATTAAATATAATATTTAATGTATGAATAGTTTAACTAAAATTAACAACAATATGTATAACTGTTGACTTGGGATCAGAAATAAAAAAAAATATTTATAAAAAAATTGCTGCTGCAGTTGCTGTTGCTTTTAGTCTTCTAACTATTGTAGAAGGATCGAAGGTGATGTTCGGGCTCATTCAACAGGAGTATATAGTATTCTCCCCATTACTCATCTACAACATTTTAATGGGTATTGTTGGCTTAATTGCTGGTGCTATGATTTGGTTGAATCATAAGAAAGCGTTAATGCTTGCTAAACTTATAGTAGTTGTTCATTTAATCGTGCTGATAATAGTAGGAGTAATTTATATTACAAGTAATGCTGTTGCAATGCACAGCGTACAAGTAATGAGCATTCGAGTAGTTATTTGGTTGATAATAACGAGTGCTGTCTGGAAAACAAATTAATATAGCAATTGTAATACAAGAGAAAATAAATCACTTAATAAAGGACATTTAATGAAAACTAAAATCTTATTCATCGTACTTAGTTTAATTGTTGTAGGAACAATTTCTGCACAGAACCAAATATCACTATTGGATAAAGAAAAAGTAAAAGATTATCTAACTCTTAGTGAAGTTCAAGTTAAAACTATCAATCCAATGATTGATCAGATAAAAAGTATTCTTGATGAGGATAAAAAAATAATTGCTGAGATAAAGAAACGAGTAGAGAATGATGATGAGCCCGGGTTCTTTGAGAAAATTGGTGTTAAGAGAGGACGAGACAGCCGAGCTGGTGATATTGAAGATTTAATAGAAGAAATTGAAGATCAACTAAATGATCAGCA
The DNA here is from genome assembly GCA_038214015.1 of Ignavibacteriales bacterium. Taxonomy (GTDB): domain Bacteria; phylum Bacteroidota; class Ignavibacteria; order Ignavibacteriales; family Ignavibacteriaceae; genus IGN3. Next base: position 30,437 of record JBBQSH010000016.1, read on the forward strand.
AAAAAATAAATTTAAGAATATTGAAAAGCCAGAATTAAAATCATTAGACAAAAAAGAAATTTTTGGAGAATAAGATTAAAAACTCTCTCTTAATTAATCGGCAGAAATACTTGATCAAAAATGTTTTGATTTAATGATTATAAAAAAAGGATATTACCATTGTTTAAAACCTCATCAACCTTTACCGATAAAGCACTTGCAACAGCCTTATTATTTTTTCTAATCTTCACCATTGAATTAATTAGCCAAAGTAAAACCGGCATAATTTCAGGCGAAGTAAGAGATGCTGTAACCAAACAACCGCTTCCGGGTGCGAACATAATAATAGAAGGGACAAATATGGGTTCGGCATGTGATGTAGATGGTTATTTTGTTATAAAAAATGTGGCTCCAGGTAGATATTCGCTAAAAGCCTCAATGATAGGTTATAAATCTTCAGTAATAACTGAGTTAAACATAAATCCTAATAGAAATCACTCTGTAAATTTTGAACTTAATTCTGCTGCTATGGAAATAGACGAGGTAAAAGTAACAGCGGATTATTTTTATAAACCCGAGGAAAATCCGGTAAGTTTTAGAACAATTTCCCCTGAGGAAATCAGAAGATCGCCAGGTTCGGCTGAGGACATTTTTAGAGTAATGCAATCTTTGCCAGGTGTTGCAACAGCTGGTTCAAAAAGCGCACAACTTATTGTCAGAGGAGGCAGTCCCGATGAAAATCTTACCTTGCTTGATGGTATAGAAGTATATAATCCTATTCATTTTGCACGTACTGGTGAATCAATGGGAGTAATAAGCATAGTTAATCCAGCACTACTTCAAAAAGTTGATTTTTTAACCGGCGGTTTTCCGGTTAGATATGGTGATAAAATGTCGTCTGTTTTTGATATGACTTTACGGGACGGTAATAAGGAAGTTTTTAATACTGATGCTAATTTGAATATTGCCGGGTTTGGTGTATTGTTAGACGGACCCCTTGTTGAGAACAGTAATATGATTCTTTCTTTGCGGCGGGGTTTTTTTGATTTAATTACATCAACTCTTAACCGTCCGGTTTCACCGAGTTACTACGATGCAGTTGGAAAAGTAACCTATGATATAAACAATAAAAATAAAATCAGTCTTTTAGGATTTTATTATTTGGATCAGATTGAACGTACCGGAACAGAAAAAGAAGAGACATCCAACTGGAACAGATTCGATTATTTAACAAGAGATGATTACGGTACAGCAATCGGAGTAAATTGGCGTTCTCTCATTTCAGAAAATGCTTTTACATTAACCACTGCTTCATATACAAGCAATGGTTGGAATACTATTCAAGGCACCGAATTTGAACCATCTTTAATGGGTGAAGATATTCGTGAGAATGAATTTAGTTTGAAATCAGAATTAAATTACAAATTATCAACAAGACTTAATATTAAGGTTGGCGGACAATTTAAATCCATCAATTCCTACAATGAATCGTGGACACCAGAAGACACAACAAGGAGCGGTACAATTATTCCTGCTAACACAATTTCATATAATCCAGACGCAACATCTAAAACAGCACTTTTTTTACAGACATCTTATCGAGTTATTGATCCATTAATTATTACTGCTGGTCTGCGCTATGATTATTTTGCACTTACAACAGAAAATAATTTCAGCCCACGTTTTTCTCTTTCATATAACATTACAAATAAAACAATTTTTAATTTGGCTTGGGGAAAATATTACCAATCACCGGCTAGTTATCAAGTTGCATCAGACCCACGCAATCTATTATTAAAAAGCAGTAATGCAATTCACTATATAGCCGGAATTGAACAACGGCTGGGTAATGATACTAAAGCAAGTATTGAAATTTATCACAAAGAACTTTCTAATCTTATGGTTGAACCTGACAGTTCTAATTTACTTATAAATACCGGGAGCGGATATGCGCAAGGAATTGAATTTGCACTTCAAAAAAAATTTACTGATGGATTTGTTGGAAGTGCCTCTTATTCTTATTCAATATCAAAAAGACGGGATTATGAATCATCTGCTCTCTACGACTTTGAATATGACAGACCACATATTCTTAATTTAATCTTCGGACTTGAAATGGGTAATGGTTGGCAGATAGGAGCTAAGTTTCAATATGCTTCTGGTAATCCATATACGCCGGCAATTGGAGTAGCTCAAAAAAATAATTTTTTCTATGTAGTAGAGGGAGAAAAAAATTCTGCTCGTTATCCTGATTTTCACAAATTAGACATTCGTATTGATAAGCAATTCATTTTTGAATCGTGGTCATTCTCTGTATATCTCGATTTGTGGAATGTGTTTGATAGGGATAATGTTATTTCTTACTCTTTTAAAGCTGACCAAAACGGCATATTGTCAGCAACACCAAGATATGATATGGGAATTGCACCTATTTTGGGATTTACTGCTAAGTTTTAAACTTAATTTATGTTTATCTATTTTCTGTACAAAAAGAAAATAATTTAGGATTTGAATTTAAGATTGGTCTAAAAATAAGTAGTGATATGCTATGAAAACTAACAGTTCAAAACTTTTTGAGGAAATATTTTCTGAGGAGATTATCTCAAATGAAAGTTTCCGCTCAAAAGTTCTTGCAGGTATTGTAGGTTTTCTGATTGTAGTTGTTCTTTTAATTTCATTAACATTTGAAGAACAGTTTAAGGAAATTTCTCAATTCCCGATAGCTTTTCAATTAACAATAATAATCCTGTCGGTAATATTTGTAAGATCTTTGTTTGTTAGTCGAGGTGCTAAGCAATGGACAAGATATGGAGTAAAAGCTTTTATCTTAATCAGATATATAAACGCCTTTATTGAAATAAGTATTCCAACAGTTGCCTTGATTATATATTCATTTAATCTGCCATCTGTGTATCCATTATTTACTCCTGTTGCTTTGCTCTATTTTCTTATAATTATGCTCTCTGCATTGGAACTTGATTTTAAATTGTGTGTGTTTTCTGGAACAGTAGCTGCAATTCAATTTACAATTCTTGCCTGGTATTTAAGCAATAAACCCTCACCTATTGATGCCATCGAATCATTTTCATTTTTCCCGATATATTTAGGAACATCTGCCCTATTATTTATTTCAGGTCATACTGCCGGATTGATAACCAATCAAATAAAAAAGGGATTGATAAAGCATTATAGAGCACAATCTGAAAGAAATGAAATACAAAAATTATTTGGTCAGCAAATCTCTAAAGAAATTGTTGATGAACTAGTTGATAACAAATATGAAATACAAAGTCGTGTTAGATTCGCGGCTATTATGTTTCTGGATATAAGAAATTTTTCAATCTTTGCTCAGAACAAATCACCTGAAGAAATTATCGCTTATCAGAATAATGTTTTTTCATTCATAATAGAAATAATAAATGAGAATAAGGGAATTGTAACCCAAATTATGGGCGATGGTTTGATGGCAATATTTGGAGCTCCTATTGAACACGATAATGATTGCCAGCTTGCCGTAAATGCATCATTGGAAATCAATAAAGAACTTAAAAGAAGAAATGAAGCCGGCCTAATTCCAGAGACAGTTATAAGAATTGGCATCAACGCAGGAGAAGTTGTTACAGGAAATGTGGGTACAAGTGAAAGAAAACAATACTCGGTCACAGGTCAGCCTGTTATAATAGCTGCACGACTTGAACAGATAAACAAAGAACTTGATTCTGTTATTCTTATTTCTGATGAAGTTTATAAGCGTGTAAAACTAAATGATGAGCCAAAAAACCATAAAGATGTATTGATAAAAGGTATTCAGGATCCTATAACTGTTTATCAATTGGTGTAGTAGTAGGTTATTTTTTCTTTGGATAATCAAAAACCTAATATTATGTTTGTAAGGAAAAACTAACATATGTAAGGATATCCTAACAATTATATGATCGTACATAAACTACTAAACGAAATTTTTTCTACATATTCAAACATCGCCGTACTCAGAGCTATTCAAGATAATCGCCAAGGATTATCAGGACGCGAAATCTCAAAAAAAGCTGACTTAAGTGCTCCTTCCTGTATTCAAGCATTAAATAAACTGGAAAGACTAAAACTTGTAACGAAACAAAAAGGTGGGAGGGATCATCTATTTACATTAAACTTTAGCAATGTTGTATTAAATGAAGCGATAATTCCCATATTAGAATTTGAAAGAAACTGGCTGAATAGGATTCTTGGAGAAATAAAAAAAGTTTTAAAAAACGATTCTTTAAGTTTAATACTTTTTGGAAGCGTGGCTCGTTCAGAAGAAAATTATGAAAGTGATTTTGATGTTGCAATTATTCTGAAAGAATCAAAAACCAGTTCTCAACTTGATGATAAAGTAACCAGGCTTTCAATACAATTAAACAATAAATTTGGAATAAGCTTGTCAACGATATCACTTTCTTTAAATAATTTTAAAAAGAGAGCTAATAAAAATTTGCCACCTGTTAATAATATTTTAACTGACGGAAAAGTGTTTAGCGGTCTTTCAATAAGGAAATTATTGGATGCCTAAAAAAACACCAAAAATAAAAATACATAACTCACGCTATTCATCATATAAAAAAATTGCACATAGTTTTTTTGAAGCGGCTGTTATTTCATCAGAGTTGGGATATTATAACGCTGCAGGTGTTCTTTTTGTGCACTCGGCAATTGCTTTTGGTGATGCAATAACCATAAAACTCAGTTCTACTAAAAGCAGTGGCGATAATCATTTTCAGATTATTTCGTTAATTGAAGATATTGCAAAAGCAAGTAACGAAAAATCCAAAGCATTAAATCACCTTCGTAAAATAATTGATCAGAAAAATCTTGTTTCCTATTCGGGTGAAGAATACAATCAGAAAGATATAGTTGAGTTGCAAAAGAACGCACAAAGATTTCAAATATGGGCACTAAAAATTTTAGAGAATTAGACTAATAAAAAACATGAATAGAATTAAAATCGATTTACCGCAAAAATTTATTTTCACTACCGAAATTTCCGTAAGAGTTTATGATGTAAACTTTGCAGGTCATCTTAGTAACGATTCAATACTTTCAATGGTACACGAAGCAAGAATATTATTTCTAAAAAACTGGGGTTACTCAGAAGTTGATACTTTCGGTGCAGGAATAATTATGTTTGATGCGGCACTTCAATATAAATCTCAAGGTTATCATGGAGATATTTTATTTTTTGAAGTAACAGTAGATAATTTCATTAAAAATGGTTGTGATTTCATTTTCAAGATAACAAACAAAGAAACAGGAAAAGAAATTGCGCGGGCAAAAACAGGTATAGCATTTTTTGATTATAAACTTGATACGCTGGTTGCTGTACCCGAAAAATTTAAATCATTAATTGATTCACTAAAAGCTTAAATCATTTACAGGTAAAACTTGTTTGAAAATATTGTATTTACTGCCAACATTGTTGCACCGGTATTTTTAATAATTGCTGTTGGGTACTTTGCTAAAAACAGAAAAATTATTAACGAAGTTTTTGTTGATGTAACGTCAAGGTTTGTTTTCCGGATTTCACTTCCTGTTTTTATTTTCTTAGAAATATCTGAACTTGATCTGTCACAAGTATTTAATATTGATCAAATCGTTTTTATTACTTCTGCCACTTTCATCACTTATCTTCTTATCTGGGCTGGTACAATTCCATACATTAAAAATCCTGAAGACAAAAGTGCTTTTATACAAGGCGCGTTCAGAGGTAATTATGCTATTGTTGGGCTTGCACTTATATCAAATTTGTTTGGCGATGATGCACTTGGTAAGGCAACACTGATACTGGCATTTTTACTTCCTGTTTATAACGTTTTAGCAGTTATTGTTTTAACTGTACCAAAGCATCATGGAAAAATAAACTTCAAATCAATGTTGATGGAGATATTATTTAATCCTCTGATTCTTGCAGTAATCTTTGCACTTCCGTTTTCCTACTTTAAACTAAAATTGCCAGAAATGTTCATCACAACGGGAACTTATTTTGCAGATCTTGCTCTACCGCTTGCATTAGTTGGAATCGGCGGTTCACTAAATATAGATAACCTAAAGCGCGCTTCTACTTTGGCATTTTCTTCATCAATAATTAAAATTGTTATACTTCCACTTATCCTAACATTTGCTGCAATTTTTTTAGGATATAGGAATGATGATCTTGGAATTATGTTTATTGTGTTTGCCTGCCCAACTGCCATCGCAAGTTTTGTTATGGCTGATGTAATGGGTGCAAATTCAAAATTAGCTGGAAATATAATTATGATTTCAACTCTCGGTTCAGTGTTTACAATTGCAATTGGAATTTTACTTCTAAAAAGTTTTGGATTGATTTAACTCTCTGTGGCACTTCGTGCCTTCTCAGTGGTTCTCTGTGTTATGAGTTATTCAAATTTTACACAGTGGTAAACAAATAATTAACGAAGAACCATTGAGTTTTTACAACTAAATCAAATTTGCCGCAAGAATAATCTTACAGGTTGAAATAT
>JBBQSH010000017.1:0-36059 GCA_038214015.1 Ignavibacteriales bacterium
GGCCAGGCGTAATTAATATCCCCACGCAAATGTTTTGAACTCATAACATCGTAAGCACCGCCATAAGCCTTACGAAGTATAACAGTTACTTTTGGTACTGTTGCTTCTCCATATGCAAATAAAAGTTTTGCCCCATGAATTATAATTCCGCCGTACTCCTGAGTCGTTCCGGGTAAAAATCCGGGTACGTCAACAAAAGTTACGATTGGAATATTAAATGCATCACAGAATCTTACAAAGCGTGCTGCTTTACGTGATGAATTTATATCAAGTACGCCTGCTAGGTAGCTTGGCTGATTTGCTACGATACCTACAGACATTCCATTAAATCTTGCAAAACCGGTAATAATATTTGGAGCATAGTGTCTTTGTACTTCTAAAAATTCATGATAATCTACAACTGCATGTATAACGTCTTTTACATCGTAAGGTTTATTCGTTGCTTCTGGAATAAGTGAATTCAATACATCTTCTAGTCTGTCTATCGGATCATCACAAGGAAGAAGTGGTGGATCTTCTAAATTATTTTGCGGAAGATAACTTAGAAGTTTTCTAATTAATTGAATTCCTTCTTCTTCACTGTCTGCAACAAAATGTGTAACCCCGGATTTTGCACCATGAACCATTGCACCACCGAGTTCTTCTTCGGTAACAGTTTCACCAGTTACGGTCTTTACAACTTTTGGTCCCGTTACAAACATATAACTTGATTTGTTAGACATTATAATAAAGTCTGTAAGCGCAGGGGAGTAAACAGCACCACCGGCACATGGTCCGAATACTGCTGAGATCTGTGGAATAACTCCTGATGCTAAAATGTTCCTTTGGAAAATATCGGCATATCCACCGAGTGATTTTACACCTTCCTGAATTCTGGCTCCACCGCTATCATTAATACCAATAACGGGTGCGCCAACCTTCATAGCTTTATCCATTACCTTACAAATTTTCTGAGCGTACATTTCAGATAATGAACCGCCGAAGACAGTAAAATCCTGTGAGAAGACATAAACTAATCTTCCATCAATTGTTCCGTAACCGGTTACAACTCCATCTGATAAGTATGATTCTTTATCCAAACCAAAATCGATACTTCGATGACAAACAAACATATCAAATTCTTCAAAGCTGCCTTCATCAAGTAAAAGTTCTAATCTTTCTCTTGCTGTAAGCTTACCTTTTTTGTGTTGAGATTCGATACGCTTTTCTCCGCCACCAAGCTTAGCTTGCTGACGAAGTGCCATCAACTCTTTTATTTTATCTTCCATTGCCATAATGTTTACCTGTATTTTATTTTTTTATTGTCATGCTGAACTTGTTTCAGCATCTCTAAGTAATATATTATATCCTAAAATAAAAGCGGATGCTGAAATGAATTCAGGATAACTTTAAGTTAATTCAGGATAATTGTTAATCATTTATTCTGGTTTTTCACAAAGTTCCGTTAAAACTCCAAATGTAGATTTAGGATGAAGGAACGCAATATTTAATCCTTCAGCGCCTTTTCTTCCTTTATCATCTATCAGAATTATATTTTTAGATTTTACCTCATCAAGTGAGTTTTGCAATCCATTAACTGCAAATGCAAGATGATGAATTCCTTCACCTTTCTTTTCAATAAATTTTCCAATTGGTCCATCGGGAGAAGTTGATTCGAGTAGTTCTATTTTGGTTTGTCCAACCATAAAAAATGCAGTTTTAACTTTTTGATCCGCGACCTCTTCAACAGCGTAACATTTTAATCCAAGTACGCCTTCATAGTATTTAATCGCTTCATCAATATTTTTAACTGCAATACCAATATGTTCAATGTGTGAAATGTTCATAGTATTTATTTGTTGATTATTATTGTTTAGAAAATAATTCAAATCGCTGAAGTTTGGCAAAGTTAATGCCATCATCAATTATTTACTGGAAACTGAGTTTAATGTTAATAGATCAATTTGATGATTGTTAATCAATTCTTATTAAGTACAATAGAAAATTGAATTTCTTAGTTGTGAGAAATAACCGATTCAATAAAAGTTAATAATCTATTATGATAGCATAAAAGAATATAAAAAAAGTTATTAGAAGATTCTTGCAATAAAATATCATTTTCTCTATTTTTACACGCTAAAATTAGAAGAAATCAAACTACTGAAGGTTTTATGGAAATTAGTTTTTTGATGGGTCAGATAAAGAGTTCTTAAAAATATATATTCTATTTAATTATGCCGGGATGGCGGAATTGGTAGACGCACAGGACTTAAAATCCTGTGTCCCGATTGGGACGTGCCGGTTCGACTCCGGCTCTCGGTACTAAAACTTAATTAGCAATTGATAATCTGCAATTAAATATTCTTAATTGCACATTTTTAATTCTAAATTGTTAATTGAATTGGGCTCTTAGCTCAGTTGGTTAGAGCGCCCCGATCTAATCGGGGAGGTCAATAATTTAGGTACATTAAAAGAAAGTTTTATCAAATTTTTTGAATTCTCTGGTCTCTTAGCTCAGTTGGTTAGAGCGCCCCGATTAGATCGGGGAGGTCAATAATTTAGGTACATTAAAAGAAAGTTTTATCTAATTTTTTGAATTCTCTGGGCTCTTAGCTCAGTTGGTTAGAGCGTCTGCTTGACGTGCAGAAGGTCAAAGGTTCGACTCCTTTAGAGCCCACGAATCGAATTTCACATCGGAGTTTTCTCCGATTTTTTTTATGAAAAGATATTATGAGTAAAATTAAAATAACATTTCCGGATGGAGCAGTTAAAGAATTTGATAGCGGCATTACCGGATATCAAATCGCTCAATCTATTTCTAATAGATTGGCTGATGATGTATTAGCTGTAAAATTTAATGATACAATAAGAGATTTACACAGATCAATTGAAGAAGATGGAAATGTTAAATTCTTAACCTTTGATGATAAAGAAGGAAAAGAAGTTTACTGGCACTCATCATCACATCTAATGGCTCATGCTGTTCAGGAAAATTTTCCTGAGGCAAAATTTGGTGTTGGGCCCGCGATAGATTCGGGATTCTATTATGATATTGATATTAATACCCAGCTCTCAGAAGATCATTTAAAACTTATTGAAGATAAAATGATCGAGCTTTCAAAATCTGATACAAGATTTGAAAGAGAAGAGTTATCCCAAAAAGAAGCGATTGAATTCTTCAAAACAAAAGGAGATCAATATAAAGTTGAGCTTCTTTCTGAAATGGATGAGACTAAGGAAAAGATAAGTATTTATAAAGAGGGTTCATTTACTGATCTTTGCCGCGGCCCGCATTTACCTAATCCGGGTAAGATAAAGTTTGTTAAACTTCTCAACATCTCCGGTTCTTACTGGCGTGGTGATGAAAAGAACAAGCAGCTTCAAAGAATTTATGGTATAACTTTTCCTAAAAAGAAAATGTTAGATGATTATCTTTTTATGCTTGAAGAAGCTAAGAAAAGAGATCATCGTAAACTTGGTAAAGCTCTCGATTTGTTTAGTGTGCATGAAGAAGCCGGCGCAGGATTGATCTACTGGCATCCAAAAGGTGCAAGAATAAGACTGGAAGTTGAAGACTTCTGGCGTAAAGCTCATTTAGAAAATGGTTATGAGTTATTGTATTCGCCGCATATGGGCAAAAGCTGGTTGTGGGAAACAAGCGGACATTTGGGATTTTATAAAGATAGTATGTACGCTGGTATGAAAGTGGACGACCAGGATTATTACATCAAACCGATGAACTGTCCTTTTCATATAATGATTTACAAAACTCATTTGCGTAGTTATAGGGATTTACCGTTACGCTGGGCAGAGTTAGGAACTGTTTATCGATACGAAAAAAGTGGCGCACTCCATGGTTTACTTCGTGTAAGAGGATTTACGCAAGATGATGCACATATTTTCTGTACCGATGATCAGATGGAATCCGAAATTATTGAAGTAATTAGATTTGCTAAATATGTTTTAGGTTCTTTCGGTTTTACTGAGATGAATTATTATTTATCAACAATGCCAGAAAAGGCAGTTGGTGAAGCTGAACTATGGCACAAAGCTGAAGATTCTTTAAGGAAAGCTTTAGAAAAAGAAAATCTATCTTATGAAGTTGATGAAGGCGGCGGTGCATTTTATGGACCAAAGATCGATATCAAAATTAAAGATGCACTTGGACGTGAATGGCAATTGAGCACAATCCAGTTTGATTTTAATCTTCCTGAGAGATTTGGAATGACATATATCGGAGAAGATGGAAAAGAACATAGACCATTCATGGTTCATCGTGCGTTGCTTGGCTCAATAGAAAGATTTTTTGGAATCCTGATCGAACACTATGCTGGAGAATTTCCATTGTGGTTAGCTCCAATACAGGTTGCTATCATTCCTGTTTCTCAGAATTTTATTGAATATGCCAATTCAGTAGCCTCAGATCTAAGAAAAGCTGGAATTAGATACGAAGTTGATGAAAGAAATGAAAAGATTGGTTACAAAATCCGTGATTGGGAAATGCGAAAAGTTTCCTATATGTTGATTGTTGGTGAAAAGGAAAAGGAAGCATATGCTGTTTCCGTAAGAAAGCATAAAGAAGGTGATCAAGGTTCTTTGGCTTTATCAGAATTTATTGATAAAATTGCATCAGAAATTAAAAACAAAGTTTAACCATAATTAGAGAGGTTTCGTATCGCTGGGAAACAAACAGTCCGTATTAACGAAGAAATAAAAGCTGCTAAAGTTAGAGTTATAGATGTTGATGGCTCACAATTAGGTGTGTATACAGTTAGAGATGCAATTAGATTATCTGAAGAAAAGGGACAAGATCTTGTAGAGATAGCCCCACAAGCAGTACCTCCTGTTTGTAAAATTATTGATTTTGGTAAGTTCAAATACGAACAGCAAAAGCGTGATAAGATTCAAAAGAAAAATCAGGTAGTCTCTATACTAAAAGAAATTAGGATGCACCCAAATACTGATGTTCACGATTTTGATTTTAAAGTTAAACATGCAATAAATTTTCTTGAGGAAGGAAATAAAGTTAAAGTTAGTGTTATGTTCAAAGGTCGTGAAATGGCGTATACGGATCAGGGCGAAGAATTATTAAAAAGGTTTATTGAAAAATTGGAAGAGGTTGCAAAAGTAGAATCTCCTATCAAACTTGAAGGTAGAAATATGGCAACCATATTAGTTCCACAATCTAAAAAAGTAAAGAAAACAAATAAGCAGGGATAACATGCCAAAAATGAAAAGTAATCGTGGTGCTTCTAAATCATTTAAGAAGACTGCATCCGGAAGTTTTAAAAGAAAGAAAGCTTATAAAAGCCACATCCTTACTTCTAAAACTACAAAGAGAAAAAGAAACTTAAGAAAAGGCACATTGGTAAGTGATGCCGAACAAAAACGCGTACGGATAATGGTACAATAATAGAGAAGGATAAAAAATGCCAAGATCAAAAAATAAAGTTGCTTCGCATAGAAGAAGAAAAAACCGTTTAAAACTTGCAAAAGGTTATTGGGGTAATCAAGGCAATGTTCTAACCGCTGCAAAGAATGCTATTGATAAAGGTTTAGGACACGCATACAGAGATAGAAAACTTAAAAAGAGAGTTTACCGATCGCTTTGGATTGTGAGAATAAATGCTGCTGCCAGAACAAACGGCACAACGTATTCCAGGCTGATTGACGCACTTAATAAAAAGGGTGTTGATATCAACAGAAAAGTACTTGCTAGTTTGGCTGCTGAAAATCCTTCAGCATTTTCTGAAGTTGTTAAATTTTCTATCAACTAATTTTATACCCTCTTAGGATTTATCGAATTATTATATCCTGCGTGGGTATTTTTTATTTAAAGAATATCTATGCTGGATAATAACATAACAGAAATTAAGGAAAGTTTTTACTCTGATATAAAATCTGTTTCTTCAATGAAAGATGTTGAAGAAATACGAATAAAATATTTTAGCAGAAACGGACTGGTATCACAACTATTTGAAGATCTTAAAGATGTTGTGAAAGAAGAAAAGCCCATTCTTGGCAAGAAACTTAATCTTTTGAGGAACGAAGTTTCATCTTATTTTGAAGAAGTTAAAGAAAGGATTTCTTCAAGCAGTTCAGGTAAAGAAAATGAGATTGATCTTACATTACCCGGCAATAATTATATTGTTGGAAGTAAACATATTCTTACTCAAACTTTAGATGAAATAAAATCAATCTTTAAAGGTTTAGGATTTTCTGTTGCCAATGGTCCTGAGCTGGAATCTGATTATTATAATTTTGAATCATTAAATTTTCCTGCTGATCACCCTGCTCGTGATATGCAGGATACATTTTTTGTAAGTAAAGATTTTCTTTTAAGAACTCATACAACTCCTGTTCAAATACGACTGATGGAAAAACAGGCTCCACCAGTTCGTGCAATTATGCCTGGAAGGGTTTATCGTAATGAAGCTGTTAGTGCAAGAAGTTATTGTATGTTTCATCAGGTTGATGGAATTTATGTTGATACAGATGTTACGTTTGCCGAGTTGAAAGGAACATTGGTTTCTTTTGCAAAACAGTTTTACGGTTCTGATTTGAAGTATCGTTTCCGTCCAAGCTTCTTCCCGTTTACAGAACCAAGTGCCGAGATGGATATAACATGTTACTTATGTCATGGAAAAGGTTGTAAGATTTGTAAAAACTCGGGTTGGTTAGAAATACTTGGATGCGGAATGGTTGATCCAAATGTGTTCAAGTTCGTTAATTATGATTCTGAAAAATATACTGGTTACGCATTTGGGATGGGAATAGAAAGAATCGCTTTGTTAAAGTATGGGATTACGGATATAAGAATTTTCTTTGATAATGATTTACGATTCTTAAAACAGTTTTAATGCGGATATAAGAAAATGAAAATCTCTCTTAGTTGGATAAAAGAATTTGTTGATCTGAATGACATTAGCATAGAAGAAATTGTTGCTAAACTTACAATGTCTGGTTTGGAAGTTGAAGATGTTCTCGATCAATCAAAACTTTACAAAAATTTTATTGTTGGATTCGTTAAGACAACAGAAAAACATCCGAACGCGGATAAGCTTACAATTTGTAAAGTGTTTGATGGTAAAGATGATTTACAAGTTATTTGTGGGGCCACTAATGTAAGTGCGGGACAGAAAATTGTTTTCGCACCAATTGGTTCAGAAATTCCAAATGGCAATTTTATAATTAAGAAAGCTAAGATCCGTGGTGTTGAATCCAATGGAATGATTTGCGCAGAAGATGAATTACTTTTAAGTGATGATCATTCCGGAATAATGGTTTTGAATGAGAATCTTGAGGCTGGCAAACCAATTATAGAAGCATTAAATCTAAATGATGTAATTTTAGAAATTGCAATAACTCCAAATCGTCCTGATGCACTATCGCACATTGGTGTTGCAAGAGATTTAGCTGCTTTGTTTGATAGAGATTTAATCATTCCGGAAATCAAACTGAATGAAGTTAAAGACGATATAAAAAAATTAGCATCAGTTGAAATTGAAGATACAGTTAACTGTCCTCGTTACGTTGCTAAAGTTGTAAAAGATGTTCAGATAAAAGAATCACCAAAGTGGTTAAAAGATAGATTAGAAAAGATTGGTTTACGACCAAGAAATAATATTGTTGATATTACAAATCTTGTTTTGCACGAGTGCGGACAACCTTTACACGCATTTGATCTTGATAAATTAAGCGATCATAAAATTGTAGTAAAGAGTACAAAATCAGAAACAAATTTTACGACTCTCGATTCTAAAGAAAGAAAACTTCCTGTTAATACTTTAATGATTTGTGATGGAAACAGGGAAGTTGCAATTGCAGGAGTGATGGGTGGAGAAAATTCAGAAATAACAGAATTAACTATAAATATTTTGATTGAAAGTGCGTATTTCCATCCATCAAGCATAAGAAAAACTTCTAAAGCTTTAGGATTGAGTACTGATGCATCATACCGATTTGAAAGAGGATCTGATCCAAACATCACAAAATATGCTGCCGAAAGATGTGCTCAGTTAGTTGCAGAATTAGCTGATGGAAAAGTTGCAAATGGAATTATTGATGTTTACCCAGAAATAATTACTCCCAAGGAAATTGAGTTAAGATTTTCGCGCACTACAAAAATACTTGGTTATGAAGTTGCACCTGAAAAGATAAAAAATATCTTATCAAGATTAGGATTAGCAATAAAAGTTTTAGATGAAGATAAGTTATTAGTTTCCGTTCCAACCTTCCGTCCTGATATCGAACGTGAAATAGATTTGATTGAAGAGATTGCCCGAATAAATGGTTATAATAATATTCCAATGGTTTCAAAAATTAACATCACTCTTGAACAAAAAACCGATGAAACTGAAGTTGATGAAAAGATAAGACAAGCAGCAACTGCACTTGGATTTTTTGAGATGATAAATAATCCATTACAATCAGAAAATGATGCGAAGTTAACAGGCAATCCAATCAGAATTGCTAATCCATTAAGTGCTGATATGGAATGTCTGCGAACATCCTTATTATCCGGCGCTTTAATTACGATCTCAAAAAATATCAAACAAGGTGTTAAAGGTTTAAAATTGTTTGAAATCGGTGATGCTTTTAAAAAGATGACTAATGGCGAGATAAAAACCTTTTCAGATTTTACAGAAACTCAGAATCTATTGCTTGCAATAAGTGGGAATGAACAGAATAAAGGATGGAATACTGAAGAAAAAGATTCAGATTTCTATCTTCTTAAAGGTTTGATAAATTCATTTTTAAGTAAAATATCCCTTGACAATGTTTTAATTGATTCATATTATTCGACTGCAAATGAAATTTACGCCTATTACTTAACGAAAAACTTTAAAGAAGTTGAGTTAGGAAGAGGTGGTAAGCTTAAAAACGAGGTTCTTCAACAATTTGATATCAATCAGAATGTTTACTGTTTTGAGTTTGATTTATCAGCATTAAAGTCAGTTCAATCAAATTCTAAAACTTATACTGATCCATTAAAGTATCCTAAAATTATCAGGGATTTTGCTTTTATTTTGGATAATTCAGTTAAATATCTTGATGTAAAAGAATTCATTAAAAAGAAAAGTTCACAACTTCTTAAAGTGGTTTCTGTATTTGATGTATTTGAAAGTGATTCACTGGGAACAGATAAAAAAAGTTTAGCCTTTACCCTCGAATATTTTGATGAAAGCAGAACTCTTACTGAAGAAGAGGTTGAAAAAGATTTTAACAATTTGATTGCACTTATAACCAAAGAGTTTAATGCTCAACTTAGAGGAAAATAGTTGGTTGATTTAGCTAAATACGATTCAATAATTCACGATCTTTCAGCAATCGAAGCAGAAATTGCCACCGTTGGTAATAAACTTAGAGATACTGAAGAAAGAAAAACTGAACTAGAAATACACGTTGCAAAACTACGTCAGGATAATTCATTCCTTCAAAAAAAAATTATTGAATTGGAACAAGAAATTTTGTTATCCAAACAAGATGAAGAGGGTAACATATTTAATACATTAAATACCAAGGAGAAGGAAAATTTAAAGTTAAAGTTACAGGATATTATTTCTAAAATTGATTTTCACTTAAGTTCATAAAAATAGTTCTTAATAATAAAATGATTGTTTGATGGTGTAGATAATTCAATGACTGATAAAAAGAAGCTAAAAATAAAAATCTTTGATAAAGAGTATTCTCTATTAGTAGAAAATGAAGAGATAGCAAAAGAGCTGGCTATTTATGTAAATAAAGTAATGGAAGAAACAAAAGACGAATTGCCTGATCAGCCTGCTCAGACTATTGCTATAATCGCTTGTTTAAATATTGCCTACGATTTATTTATAGAAAAAAATAAAAACCGTGAGTTTCTGATACAAGCTACCGACAAAATAAAGAGAATAAAGCTTCTGCTTAAAGAACCTGAAATGTCTGACCCATCTTAAAGTTTACCGCACTGCCGTTTTTTAATGAAAAACTAACAGTTGATTAAATAGGGAGTGTGACCTTCGAAGCGTATTACAGGCCTCATCCCGATTTATCGGGATCCCGACTTTTGTCGGGACAGTGGAAGTAAAAAGCTTTCGAGCACGTTCCCACCGTGCATTAATAGGGTTTTTCCTATTAGCCGCGGCAGTGTCGGTATTTAATTCCAAATACAGTACGGAGGAAAATGATGGATTTGATTATAATTATACCCATGGTAGTTGTTCTCATTGTTTTGTTCTTTTATCTAGGATGGATGTTCAATTCAAAAGTTGGAAAAAAAAGCATTACTGCTGCTGAAGAAAAAGCGGAACAGTTAATTCAGGATGCAAAAAAAGAAACTGCAAATTTAAAACGCGAGAAACTTCTTGAGGTTAAAGATGAATGGTACAAAAAGAAAATTGAGTTTGACACTGAAGTAAATCAGAAAAAACAAAAACTTTCTAATCTCGAAAAACAGATTCAG
This sequence comes from Ignavibacteriales bacterium, assembly GCA_038214015.1. Taxonomy (GTDB): domain Bacteria; phylum Bacteroidota; class Ignavibacteria; order Ignavibacteriales; family Ignavibacteriaceae; genus IGN3. The sequence continues at coordinate 10,424 of JBBQSH010000017.1, forward strand.
CAAAGAGAAGAAAACAGCGAAAAGAAGTTTGACCTTGTTCTCCAAAAAGAAAAAGAATTAAGAAAACTCGAAAAGCAGCTTCAGGATTTGAAAGTCAATCTTGATGATAAATCTGTTGAAATTAAAAAACTTGAAGTTGAGCAGAACGATAAACTTGAAAAAATTTCAGGTCTAACTTCTGATGAAGCTAAAAAGTTGCTTGCTGAAAATATGGTTAATCAAGCAAAGATTGATGCCTCACAGACCATAAAAGAAATCCACGATCGCGCAAAAACTGATGCTAAAAAAGAAGCACAGAAAATAATAGTTCAAGCTATTCAAAGAACCGCTGCTGATTATTCTATTGAAACTACAGTATCCGTTGTTCAAATTCAAAATGATGAGATGAAAGGAAGAATAATTGGTAAAGAAGGACGAAACATTCGTGCTTTCGAATCTGCTACAGGTGTTGATGTTATTGTTGATGATACACCCGAAGCAGTTATCTTATCTTCGTTTGATCAATTCAGAAGAGAAATTGCAAGAATATCTTTAGAGAGATTAATTTCTGATGGAAGAATTCATCCAGCAAGAATAGAAGAAGTTGTACAAAAGGTTACTACAGAACTTGAAGAAGAAATCCAGCGTGAAGGCGAGAATACAATTTTGCAGCTTGGTTTACACAATATGCATGGTGAATTAGTTAAACATATTGGTAAGATGAGGTATCGATCAAGCTATGGACAAAATCTTTTGCAGCATAGTGTTGAAGTTGCTTATCTAACAGGGATTATGGCTTCTGAACTAGGTCTTGATCCTGTTATGGCAAAACGGGCGGGATTGCTTCATGATGTTGGCAAAACAGTTGATAAAAGTATTGAAGGTCCTCACGCACTACTTGGTTATGATTTAACCAAAAAGTACAAAGAGCATGCTATAGTAGTTAATGCCGTTGGATCGCATCACGAAGATATTGAAATGGAACATCCGATTGCATCACTTGTACAATCTGCAGATGCTATTAGCGGTGCCAGACCCGGTGCGAGAAGAGAGCCATTAGAAAGTTATGTAAAACGATTAGAGAATTTAGAGATACTTGCAAAATCATTTGAAGGTGTTGCAAAAACTTATGCAATACAAGCGGGCAGAGAAGTTAGAGTTGTAGTTGAACATGATAAAGTTGATGATGCGAGCGCTGATAGACTGGCTAGAGAAATAGCACAAAAGATTGAAGAAGAAATGGATTATCCCGGTCAGATAAAAGTAGTGGTTATACGTGAAGTTAGAAAAATAGGTTACGCAAAGTAAGTTTTAGTAAAACTTTGTTCTTTTTATAAATGTCACATTGAGTCTGTTGAAGTGTGACATTTTTATTTTTAATGTAATCTTTTTGGCTTACTATCCAAGTTGGAATAAATTAGAAAGTTTATAATGAAAATTGCAATAACCGGAAACATCGGTTCAGGTAAAAGTACATTTTCCAGGTTTGTTGAAGATGTAAAATATCCTGTACTTAGAGCTGATGGAATTTCTAAAGAAATATTAAGTGCTGATGAAGAAGTTCGTGCATTGATAATTAAGGAATTCGGTAAGCAATCTTTTAAAAATGGTAAACCTGATGTCAGTTATCTTGCAGCGGAAGTATTTTCTGATCCGGTGAAATTATCCATTTTAGAATCCATCCTGCATCCAAGAGTGATTGAATCAATTGATAAATCGATCAATATCATAGAAGAGACGAACAAAGTTGTGTTTGTTGAAGCTGCTTTAATTTATGAAGCAAATATGGAACATATGTTTGATTTTGTAGTTCTTATTACTGCTCAAAGATCTTTAAGATTGGCAAGAAAAATTTCATCGGGAATAACAGAAGATGATTTTTGTAAAAGAGAGTCAAATCAAATTAAGGAAGAAGAAAAAAGGAAGCGAGCTGATTTTATTTTCTCAAATGATGGGAGTGTTGAAGATCTGAAAATGAAATTTAATCTACTTCTTATTACACTGGGAATTAAATAAGTCTCATATATGTCATTCCCACGAAAGTGGGAACTTATAGATCAGCAATATGGATTCCCGTTTTCACGGGAATGACAAAACAAAAAATATCTAACATCTAAAGCTTACAAGCCATCCATAACAACAAATTGTTTCTCCTAACTAGTTGTTGGGATCGCAATGACATTAAAATCATTTTTATTCCATCAATAAAATACACTAAATTTGGAAAGCAATTTTAAAGGAGTTTGTTGTGGACGCTTTCAATAATCTTATCGTTCGTGTGGTTCAACTAATGCCAAAACCGGTAGTTGGATTCTTTTCCAAAAAATATATCGCAGGTGAAACACTTCAGGATGCAGTTGACTTCGTAAAACAATTAAACTCAAAAGGTATTTATGCAACAATGGATGTGCTTGGTGAATCCGTTGCAAATAAATCAGAATCAATAAAATGCAAGAATGAAGCATTAGAAGTTTTAGAAGCTATCGAGAAAAATAAATTGATGGCTAATCTTTCAATCAAACCAACACAAATGGGCTTGGCCATTGATGAGCAATTTGCATACGAACAAATCCTTGAGCTTGTAAAAAAAGCCGCCGAGTATAAAAACTTTGTTCGTATTGATATGGAAGACTCACCATTTACAGATAAAACTCTAAATCTTTACAAAAGAATTTATACTGATTACAAAAATGTTGGTGTTGTAATTCAATCCTATATGAGAAGATCATTTGATGATGTTGTTTCATTAAATAAAATCGGAACAAACTATAGATTGTGTAAAGGTATTTATGTTGAGCCTGCCGCTATAGCATACAAAGGAAAGCAGGAAGTTCGTGATAATTATCTAAAGTTGCTTGACCAGATGTTTAAAGATGGAAATTATGTTGGCATTGCTACACACGATAAACCATTAATTAATGCAGCTTATACTCGCATTAAAGAACAAAATATTGCAAAAGATAAATTTGAATTCCAGATGCTTCTTGGCGTAAGAGAAGATTTGCGTGATAAAATAAATTCTGAAGGATATAAGATCAGGATTTATGTTCCATTTGGTAAAGATTGGTATGCTTACTCTGTAAGAAGATTGAAGGAAAATCCTTCTGTTGCCGGAACTATTGCTAAGAGCTTTTTAACTTTTGGAAGAAGATGATTGTTTTAGGAATTGAAAGTTCTTGCGATGAAACTTCTGTTGCGGTAATAAGGGATGAGGAGTTAACTGTAAATTTAATTGCTTCGCAGGATTTTCACACAAACTATGGCGGCGTTGTACCCGAGTTATCAAGCCGTGCACATTTACAAATTGTAAATCCACTTGTTAAATCCGCATTAAAAAAATCTAACATAGAATTAAATGATGTTGATTTAATTGCTGCTACTGCCGGACCCGGTTTGATTGGAGCATTGCTAGTTGGATTAACTTATGCAAAAGGTTTATCGTTTGGATTGAACAAACCATTTATCGGTGTTAATCATATTGAAGGTCATATCTTTTCAGGATTTTTAATGCCGCAAAAATCTGAGTTTCCATTTTTAAGTTTAGTTGTTTCAGGAGGGCACACACTTTTACTTCTTGTTAAAAGTTTTACAGAAATTTATAAACTTGGCAGTACTGTTGATGATGCAGCTGGTGAAGCATTTGATAAAGTTGCAAAGTTGTTAGGTTTGGGTTATCCCGGCGGACCAAAAATACAAAATGCTGCTTCACAAGGTGATGGAAACAAAATTGATTTTCCCGTTTCTGATTTAAAACAAAAATTAAATTTTTCCTTCAGCGGATTAAAAACTGCTGTGTTACGTTACGTTCAATCTCAGGGTGGAGTTGCCAAAATTTCTGAGCAGGATAAAAATGATATCGCTGCATCGTTCCAGGTTGCGGCGGTTAAAGCATTAACAAGAAATGTTAAACGAGCTTTAGAACAATACGATGTTAAATCAATTTCTGTTGTTGGCGGAGTTGCGGCTAATGCTTATCTAAAATCAGAAATAACTAAGCTTGCAGAAAAATATAAAAAGAGTGTTGTTATTCCTGATCTTCAATTCTGTGGTGATAATGCTGCTATGATTGCTTTCAGGGGTAAATCTCTTTATGAAAGTGGAGTTAGAGATACACTTTCCAGTAAACCTTTTCCTGCATTGAGTGAAAATCATTTTTTGGAGATTAAAATTTCTGTTCTTTAGTAAGTGGAAGATCACGATTTCAGGAAAGAAGGTTTGGGATGCTGCTACTAAAAATAAGGCAAAGAATAAAGACGATGTTTTGATGGAACCAAAATCAAATTATTCCGCTTCAAACTGGGATAAAGAGGAGTGGGATTGGTAAATGTATTCTCGATGACAAATTTTTAAGCTTAATATTTTTCCACAACTCATTTATATTGTAAATCGTAAGTAGAATTAATTTTACTTTAAACTAATTAAACACTAAATAAAGCCATTAAATTTGAGTAACGATTATTTTGAACTAAAAGCAGATAGCTATGATAAGGATGCAAACAGAGTTACTAATGTAGATAGCATTGCTAATTCTATTTTATGCAGCATTCCATTTAATAAAAATATGCACATAATGGATTTTGGCAGCGGTACAGGTTTGTTGCTAGAAAGAGTGGCTCCGTTTGTAAAAAAAATAACTGCGGTGGATGTATCAGAAGCTATGTGCAAACAATTAGATGCGAAAAGAAATCAATTAGATTGCGAAGTTGAAATAATTCAAATGGATTTAACTAAAACAAAATTAGACATGAAGTTTGATGGAATCATTTCATCAATGACAATGCATCACATAAAAGATACACAGGCAATGTTTAATAATTTTTATTCAATTTTAAATGATAATGGTGTTATTGCAATTTCTGATTTAGATAGTGAAGACGGTAGTTTTCATACTGAAGATACTGGCGTATTTCATTTTGGATTTGATAGAATAGCATTCCAGGATAAAGCCATTGCCGCCGGATTTGAGAATGTTAAAATTATAACCGCAAGTATTGATGAAAAACCACACGGTAGTTATCCTGTGTTTTTACTTACTGGTAATAAGTAAATTGTTGTTATTATTATATGGTAATCATTACATAATTTCTGCTTAAAACATTGGATATAAAATTTCCATCAACTCCTTTATATTGCAACCCGTAATTAAAAACACTCTTACAATAATCATTAAAAGTATTGGCAGTAAAACTATCTAACATATTCAGTAAACTTCAGTGGGTTGTAATTACGGCAGTTTTTGTTGCAATTGTTTTAATCGGATACATAACTTTTTTCACTTCCAATCATTTCGAGCAAAACGCACCATTTACATTTGAGATTAAAGACGGCGAATCATTTTCCAGTGTAACAGAAAGACTTTATGAGCAATCCATTATACCAAGCAAGTTTAACTTTAAGGTTGCAGGATTTATTTATGGAGCAGAAAAAAATATTAAAGCCGCACGGTATAAAATCCCGAATGACTTAAGCTATTTAGATTTACTGGATTTATTCGTTAATGGTCCTGCAGATTATTTACGAGCAATCAAAATAAATGATGGACAAACGTTAAAATGGCTTGGTGCTAAAGTAAGAAGAGATGTAAAAATTGATTCGGCAGCGTTTGTAAATCTTGCAACCAGTAAAGAGTTTATAAATTCTTTGGGATTAAATGCATCGACTCTTGAAGGATATTTGTTTTCGAAAACTTATAAGATTTATGAGAGAACATCTCCTGAGGAAGCAATAAAAATATTCTACAAAGGTTTTCAAGATTTTTTTGCTGATTCATTAAAACAAAGAGCGAAGCAAATCGGGTTAACGGTTCATCAGGCATTAACGCTTGCATCAATCATTAAAGGCGAAACAAATCTTGTTGAAGAAATGCCAACCATCTCAGCAGTTTATCATAACAGGTTAAGAATAGGAATGAGATTGCAGGCTGATCCAACAATACAATATTTACTGCCTGGTGGTTGGAGAAGACTAACTTATGCGGATTTAAGAATTGAATCGCCCTACAATACTTATAAGTATGCTGGTTTACCGCCAGGACCAATAAACAATCCTGGCAAGAATGCAATAATGGCTGCGTTATATCCGGAAAAGAATAATTATTTGTATTTTGTAGCCAGTGGAAATGGCGGACATAGATTTGCCAAGTCATATTCAGATCATTTAAAGAATGTTGCACAGTACAGAAAATGGTTAAAAGAACAAAACAAATAACTACACAAGTAAATCAAGAAAAAATTAAATGTCATCCTGAGCCTGCCTGTTCGGAAGACAGGCTTGTCGAAGGATGCAACTATATGGATCAAGTCACACTTCGACAGACTCAGTGTGACAATAGGATTTTAGAAAAAGATGTGAGTCATTTCGAACGGAGAGAGAAATCTGTTTTTAATATTTTTAAAAGATTTCTCAGTCGAATCCGCCGCGGCGGACTTCGAAATGACAAGTCAATATGGTTTAATAGTTCAATGATTGGTGGCAAGTTCTATTTACTTTCAGCATTTCTTGTAATCTTACTTGGATGTGCTAATCAATTGCCACCAGGCGGGGGAGAAGTTGATTCAGTTCCACCTGAAATAATATTTTCATATCCCGAAAACGGAACAACAAACTTTAATGATGATTACATAGAATTTGAGTTTTCTGAATATGTTGACAAACGATCTTTTAAAGACGCATTATTTATTTCTCCCGCGATAGATGAACAACTTGAAATTAACTGGAGTGGGACATCTGTTGAAATTGGATTCCCAAGTGGATTGAAAGACAGCTTAACTTATGTTGTTACGATAGGAACCGATGTCGTTGATGTGAACAATAAAAATAGAATGTTAAATTCTTTTTCATTTTCATTTGCAACGGGAGATAAGATTGATAAGCGAAGTATCGGTGGTAAAGTTTATGGTAAAGATGCTGAAGGTACTTTGATTTTTGCTTACAAATATTCTGATGACACAACAAAATATCTTGCAAAGAAACCTGATTATCTTTCACAAATTGGAAAAGATGGAACTTACAAGCTTAATGGTTTAGCTGAGTCTGTCTATCGTGTGTTTGCAGTTAAAGATGAATTTCGTGATTTACTTTATCAGGCTGATCAGGATTTAATTGGAATACCGAGTAAAGAAATTTCTTTAACCAACACAGATTCATCATATTCCGGATTGAACTTCTTTTTGATGAAAGTGGATACAGTTAAACCACGATTGTTGGGAACTGTGATGACTGATCAAAATCATTTAGTTATAACTCTTAGTGAAGAGTGTGATTCCACAACATATCTTGCGGAAAATTTTCAAATAATAGATTCAACTTCAAATCAGATTTTTCCGGTTTCTTATTCATATCACAGCAAATCAAAAAAGGAAGAATTCGTGCTTGTTAATAAAAATATTTTGAATGCTGAGAACGATTACTTTTTACTTGCCAAAGAATTGCGTGATATAGAAGGAAACTTTTATGAAAATGAAATAAGCGGTTTTGTTGTTTCGGATAAACCGGATACGACAGCGATGAAGCTTGTTAATACGGAACCGGGCAGAAATGGCACAACCGATTTTAAGAATCCGGAAATACTTTTGTTCTTTGATGAAGCGGTGGCTAACAAAGAAATTAAAAATGCGATACAGTTTACCGATACATCAAAAAATAAAATTGATTTTAATTTAAGTTTTATTGATGATGCATCAATCTCTTTAAAACCTGATATAGATTTGAAGCCTGATAAGGATTATGAAATAAATATTGATTTAAATTATTTTTCTGATGCTGCTGGTAATAAGGTCGATTCAACTTTTATACTTAAATTTCAAACAATAACTGGAGTTGAGTTTACCGGAATTTCTGGAAAAGTAACTACTTCTAAGAATAATGCCATAGTCGTTTTACAAGAATCAAAGGATGCTAAAAAGTTTTTTACTGCAGTACCGGATAAAACTTTAGCTTATACTTTTGCAAGGATTGAAGCAGGTACTTATTCAATGTGGATTTATTCTGACAAAGACAGCAGCGGAACTTTCGATAAAGGTTATCCTGAACCATTTAGATATTCTGAAGAATTTTATTTTGTGCCTGATACAATAAAACTTCGTCCTCGTTGGAGTGTTACAGATTTTAATATTGTGTTTGAGTGAGATTACTTTTGTGTTTTTTTGTGACTTAGAGTCTTGGTGGCAAAAATTGTAATTGAAAATTGCCACAAAGACACCAAGGTTCTCAAAATTATTTCTGAAAAATTATTTCACCATCTTTAATCGTATGAGATAAAAGATTTCTCCCAACATTATAAATTATATCTGAATAATCAGTAGTATTAAAAACTGCAAAGTCAGCTTTCTTACCTATCTCAATACTTCCAACATTTTGCTCGCGATTTAAGGCTTTGGCTGCATTTATTGTAACCGCATTTATTATCTCTTCAATCCTCATCTTCATTTTAATTGCTGCAAGACTCATAATTAAATGTAAATTTAGAATATGTGATGAGCCGGGATTGTAATCAGTAGCAATTGCAACTATTGCATTATTCTCAATTAGTTTTCTTGCAGGTGCAAATTGGTAATCAAGAAAAAGGGAAACACCGGGAAGAAGCACTGCCACTGTTTCGGAATTTGTAAACTTCGAAAAATCTTTTTCAAGCAATACTTCTAAATGATCAACACTTATTGCTTTGTGTTTAAAAGCCACATCCAATCCGCCAACATTATTAAACTGCTCTGTGTGCAGCTTTATTTTTAATCCAGATGATGAAGCTGATTCAAAAATCTTATCAATCTCAGAAGAAGTAAAAGCAGTTGATTCACAAAATCCATCACAAAATTCTGCAAGATTATTTTTTGCGATATGCGGAATCATTCTATCAACAACTAAATTCACATAACCGGAATGATCATCTTTAAACTCGGGTGGAAAAGTATGTGCGCCTAGAAAAGTAGAAACAATGTCAATCGGAAAAATTTCATTAATAATTTTTATTGCGTGAAGAAGTTTAATCTCGTTTTCAAAATCCAAACCATAACCGCTTTTTATTTCTAAAGTTGTAACACCCTGTGCAATAAATTCCTGCACTCTTGGTTTGATTAACTCAACAAGATCGGTGAGAGAAGTATTTCTAACGGCAGTTACAGTGGTATTTATTCCACCGCCTCTTTTTGCTATTTCTTCGTAATGAACGCCTGCAATTTTTTCTTTAAACTCATTTGCCCTTGATCCTGCAAAAGCTGTGTGTGTATGGCAATCGATAAGACCAGGCAAAATAATTTTGCCGTTCAAATTTATTTTTTCATCAGCAATAAATTTATTAGTTGAATAATTTGGGATGATGTCTTTTATAATTCCGTTTTCACAAAGGATGGAATGGTTTTCCAAAACTTCGAGTTCTGATAATTCTTTACCACGCTTGTAATTTTTCCCATTCGTATTACAAGTAACTATTTGTTCAGCATTTGTAAAAAGTTTTATCATTACTTGTAAATATTAATTTTATCCTTAATAACTTTTGCTTCTTTATATCCTAGTTGATTTAATTTAAATCTTAAATCATCAGCAGTTTTCTGAGTATCAAAATCACCAGTTTTAACCTTATAGAATGGTGGTTCAAAATCTATATAAATTTCATTTGAGTTCTGGCTAAAATAAACATCGGCTTTAATTTGATTCGCTTCTTCTATGTTGTCAGTCGTTAAAACCAAAACTCTAAAACCATCTTCTGTCCCCACTAAAGTTTTCGTTTTTGTTTCAACTTCAGGAGATCCGTAATCGAACCAAACGATTTGATTCTCAATAACACCACTTACTTTTTTTTCGGGAACAATTATTTCTGTTTTATAGGGAGTTATATCAAAATCCTCTTTAAGCGGAGGTGCTTTAACATCTTCATTTTTTTCAGTGGTGGATTTTTCAGAGTTTACTTTTTCATTTTTTTCATTTTTTTCATATCTGCTTCCAGTTGAAGCTGAACAAGCAGAAATAATCAAAAGCGATATAAACGCCGCAAACATTGTTGTAAGGATAGATAATAATTTTTTCATAACTATTCTTTGTATTGAATTGTCTCAAATATAACCTTTTTAGGAAAGCTAAGAAATAGCATAGTTTTTAGGGATTCAATAGCTTAACGCAAAATATAAAATCATCAAATTTTTTGAGAACCAGCGCTTTTTTTAGTATTTTTGCAACATCATTAAAAAAAGAATAACCAAAATGGCTGCAAAAAAACTCAAAATATTATTTGTAACATCTGAGATAGTACCTTTTGTAAAAACCGGTGGTCTTGCCGATGTTTCTTCTGCACTACCACAAATGTTATCGGAATTGGGGCATGAGGTTAGAATGGTGATCCCCAAATATGGCGCAGTTGATGATAGAAAATTTAAAATTCATGAAATAGTTAGATTAAAAGATATCGTGGTTAAGATTGGCGATAAGGATGTTACTTTTTCATTAAAATCGTGTTTCTTACCAGGCCCACGAGTCAGAGTGCAGATTTATTTCTTAGATAATCAGGAATATTTTGGCAGCCGAAACAGTCTTTATACCGATTTAAAAACAGGAAAAGATTTTCCAGATAATGATGAAAGATTTATCCTATTAAGTCGTTCTGTGATGGAATTGATAATTAAGCTTGGCTGGATTCCAGATGTGATTCATTTAAATGATTGGCAATGTGGTTTGGTGCCTGCGTATCTAAAAACTATTTACAAAGATCAAGAATCATTTAGCAAGTTTAAAACTTTATTCACAATTCATAATTTAGCTTATCAAGGTGAGTTTCCAATAACATCATTTAAAAAAACAGGATTACCAAAAGAGCTCGAATCAGTATCCAAAGGAATTGTTCACAATGGTAAAATAAATTTTATGAAAAGTGGTTTGATGTTTGCGGATGTGATAAATACTGTTAGTCAAACTTATGCTAATGAAATAAGAACGAAAGAAGAATATGGCGAAGGCTTAAAAGATGTTTTGGCAAAAAGAAAAGATTCTTTATACGGTATTGTAAATGGAATTGATAAAAATGTCTGGAACCCGGAAAAAGACAAGCAAATTCCTGCAAACTTTTCTGCAAAAAATATTGAAGATAAATTAGTTAACAAAAAAGAATTAGCTGAAAGATTTGGATTAGCATATGATGAAAAGATTCCGATAATAGGGTTGATTTCAAGATTGTACGATTCCAAAGGATTAGACCTTGTACAAAAAGCATTTCCAGATTTGATGAAATTAGATGCTCAGTTTATACTTCTTGGCACAGGTGATCAGAAATATCATTCATTCTTTGATAAAATGTCTTCAAAGTATCCCAAAAAATTTGCAAGCTATCTTGGTTTTAATGATGAGCTCGCTCATTTAATTGAAGCTGGTGCAGATATGTTTCTAATGCCGTCTAAATATGAACCTTGCGGCTTGAATCAAATGTACAGTCTTGTTTATGGTACAGTTCCAATTGTTAGAGAAACCGGCGGTTTAGCTGATACAGTTATAAAGTACAATGACAAAACCGAAGAGGGAACTGGTTTTGTATATAAAAAATATGATGCTGATGATATGCTTAAAGAAATAAAAAGGGCAATTAAGATTTTTGAAGATAAAAAAACCTGGCAGAAAATTATGCGTGCAGGAATGAAATCTGATTTTAGCTGGGATTCATCAGCAAAAAAATATATTGAACTTTACAAGACAATTTTGTCATCAGATTAGTTGATGTTGAATAGAGCTGTTTTTTTAGACCGCGATGGAACATTAAATTATGATCCGGGTTACTTAGGAAATCCAAAAGATCTTAAATTATTTTCCGATACCGGAGATGTGCTTGCCGCGCTTAAGAATAAACATCATTTTAAATTGATCGTTATTTCAAATCAATCTGGTGTTGCCAGAGGTTTATTTACAGAAGAGGATGTGGTTTCTGTAAACAATGAATTAAACAGAAGACTTTTAGAATTTAATGTACAGATAGATGCCTTTTATTATTGCCCATTTCATCCCAATTTTAATAGTGAAAATGATTGTCTTTGCAGAAAGCCTTCACCAAAAATGATTTTAGATTCGGCAAAAAATTTTAATATTGATTTATCCAAATCTTATTTTATAGGAGACTCTGCTTCGGACATTCAAGCAGGGATATCAGCAGATTTAAAAACAATATTGGTCAAAACTGGTTATGGTATAGAAAGTATTTCTATCTTGCAAAAGGAAAATTATTTCCCAAACTTTGTAGCCGAAAATTTAACTGAAGCGTGTAAGTTTATAATTAATGATTCCAACGGAGTAATAATTAGTGATTAAAAATATTTCTCTTGTTTTCTTATCTGCAATCTCTATCTTCTTTATAGTTAGCTGCAATGATTCCCCAACAGATCTTGGAACAAAATTTCTTTCCCAGGATGGTGTAGAAGTACTAAAATTAGATTCTTCAATAGACACAATAAATCAAACATCATACAGTTTTAAAAATGTTTTTCCTCTTGGTGCTTCATCTCAATTGCTTTTGGGCAAAGCAGAAAATATAACTTCAAACGTCCTTTTAAAATTTGTGTTTGCAATTCCAGACTCTATTAAGGAACAATTAGCACTAAGAAATTTAACTGTTATAGATTCTTACGTAGAAATGTTCAGGAATTATTCATTTGGCGATTCTAATGCAGCTTTTGATTATGCAGCATACAAAGTAAATGAACAGTGGTCATCATCCTCATTTACTGCCGATAGTTTTGCATTTCTAGATTATGATAATTCGATGGATTTAAGTTTTAACCGAACCACTGCAAATGATACTGTATATTCATTTCATCTGGATACAACATTAACATCATCCTGGCTGCAAAATTATGTTGATACTTCTGTTGCTTCAAATTATGGTATTTTACTTTCCCCAACCGATAATACTCAAAAAGTTTTGGGATTTACCGCATTTAACACTACTGCAGAAAATGATCCACGATTAAGAATTGTTGTTCAAAAACCGGGTGCATATATAGATACCCTAATAGGATTTGTTTCCTCTGATATTAGTGTTGTATTAGGTGATATACCAAATGTTGGAACTGAAAATATAGTAGTTCAATCCAGTTTAACATCGGAAGCTAAATTAATTTTTGATTTTTCAGTGGTGCCGGAAGATGTTGTAATTAATTTAGCCACACTCACTCTAACTGTCGATACTCTAGCTTCAAAAACCGGAAGTAGTTTTTCTAATAGAATAAGTGTTTATCTTTTAGATGATTCAGCCTCAAATAAATTAAATACAGATTTCGTTTATACTCTTGATAGGAGGGGTGCAACGTTTACCGGAGATATTACAAATATTCTAAGGGCTTGGAATAACAGAGTAGATAATCAAGGATTATTAATTAAATCAACTTTAGAATTTTGGGGCTTAGAAACTTTTGTACTCAAAGGAAGTAATGCCCCTCTAATTGAACAAAGACCCAGACTTGAAATTGTTTATTCCCGAGGGAAAAACAACTAATGAAAAAACTATCCATCTCGGTTATTTTAATTGCAGTTTTTGCTTCTATAACTATTGCACAGAGTAATTCAGTTTATACTCGTGCCGGAATTGGTGACCTTGAATTTGGATATTCTGCTAAGATGGTTGGCATTGGAAACATTGGAACCACTCAGTTAGATCCTGATCATTTGCTTGTTACAAATCCTGCAAGCTGGTCTGCGTTATCCAGAACAAGAATTGAATTTGGAATTGGATACAGAGGTACACTTATCTCTGATAACCAGCAATCAAATTATACCAGTGAAACAGAATTTAAGGGGGTTACTTTTGGAATACCGATTAGCAGGGAATATGGCGTTGGTGCAGTAATGGGTTTAGTTCCTTATTCAAGAATAAGTTATAGCGCTGAAAAATATTATCCAAAGGATGATATCATTCCTGCTTACAAATTATTCTATGAAGGTAAAGGTGGATTATCAAAAATATTTATCGGTTCATCATTCTTTTTACCTTTAGGATTTTCTGCAGGTGTAACTCTTGATTATTATTTTGGTAATCAAGATTATTCTACAACAATAAATTTTGATGATCCAAGATATATAAGTACAAAATATGAAGACATCCGCAGATCTACAGGTTTTGGTACTACTTTAGGATTAATTTCTTCAAATTTGGCAAGAGAATTTGGAATAAATGGAATTAGTGATCTTAGAGTTGGTTTTACTTACAATTTTGTTGGTAATCTTGATACAGATTCTATTTTTACACAAACATCGCTCTCTCTTGTAGACACTGTTACAAATACTAAGGCAGATATGAAGATTCCTGCACGAATAACAGGCGGCATAAGTTTTGCCCTAGAAGAAGAGTATAATTTTTATTTAGATTTTTTGTTTCAGCCAATGAGTCAATATAGTTTTAACAATCAACCCGATGGAAATTTGAAAGATGCAATAAAATATAATGCAAACTTTGAATACAAACCCAAAAGACAGGCTGGTATGACTACTCTGGAACAAATAATTTGGAGATTCGGTTTAAGTTATGAACAAACTCAATATACATTTAATGGACAGGATATTAATCAATATTCAGCTTATGGCGGATTATCCTATCCTTTAGGAATTGATAATACAATAGATTTTGCAGTAGAATATTCAAATAAAGGAACAACTGATAATAATTTACTGCATGAAAATGCAATAAAAATTTATCTCGGTTTAAGTTTTGGTGAACTCTGGTTTCTTAGGTACGACAAATAGATCACTAATATCATAAAGGTTGGAAAAGTGAAAACAGTATTACAAACAATCGCAATTATGCTTGTTATTTTTGCCTCAACAAACTTAGCACAAAATGCTGACTCAATGAAAGTATTGACAGACTATAGTTTGTTTTCTGAGTATCATAAAAACAAGGACTTTTTAAGTGCTTTACCATATGGATGGAGGGTGATTGAAGCTCAACCTACATGGTTTAGTAAATGGATTTATTATAAAATGGAAGAATGTCTCTGGTCAGTTCACGATTCTTCATCTACATCACCTGACATGGTAAAATCTGTGCAGGATACAATTTTATATTTCTACGACACAGCAATACAATATCGTCAAGAAGATAAAGGATACTTTCAGGCTCGCAAAGCTTATGTATCAGAAATTTGGTTATCAAAATCTGCAGAGATAACTATTCCATTATACGAGCAGGCAATCGCCTGGCAGCCGGAATTATCTTCTTTTTATTACAATCGTTTGGGACAGTTGTATATAAATACTGATGATGGATCTAATGGTTTGAAAGAAAAGGCTATCGATCTTTACACAGTTTTGGTGGAGCGCGAACCAGATAATCCTGTCTGGGGAAATATCATTACTGATTTATTTGGAAACATAGATGATAGATTGGAATTTCAGAAAGAAGCCTGGGAAAAAGATCCACAAAATGAGAAAAAAGCAAAAGCTTATGCTTCAACCGCAATTCAGGCAAGTGAGTGGGCACAAGCAGTTGCACCACTGGAATTTTTAGTAAGCAAAGAACCTGAAAATGTTGGATATTTATCGCAGTTGGGAAACGTCTATAATAAATTGGAAAATTCCACCAAATCAGAAGAAGTATTTTCTAAGTTGATTAGCTTAGAACCAGGTAACAAAGATCATTATTTTTATTTTGGTAAGGCTCTAATGGAAGCTGGAAAATATTCTCAGGCAAGAACACAGTTCTTAAAAGCTAGTGAAGTTGGAAACGGCTGGGCTCTTCCAATATTCTATGAAGGATTTTTATACGAACAATCTGCTAGTGGATGCACTGATTTTGATAGAAAAGTAGTTTACTTATTAGCACAAAATACCTATAGAAGAGCTCTAAATATGGATCCTAATCTTGGCGAAGCCAGAGATAGAATAAATGCGCTATCCGGTTCTGTTCCAACTAAAGAAGACTATTTCTTTAGAAACATTAAATCCGGTACGGTAGTTCCTATTACTTGTGTTGGTTGGATAGGTAAAAGTGTTACAACTCCTTAAAACTAATTCATAATTTTTAATCTGAAAAGGTTTCTTGAGATTTCAGGAAACCTTTTCTAATTTTACCTCAATCATTCATCAAAATAAGCGGTTAATATGGAATCATATCTAAAAAAAGATGCTGAAATTTTTAATGTTCTTCAATCTGAAATTGGAAGACAAACCAACAAGTTAGAATTAATTGCAAGTGAAAATTTTGTAAGTCCGGCAGTTTTAGAAGCTGCAGGATCAGTTTTAACAAATAAGTATGCTGAAGGTTATCCTGGGAAAAGATATTATGGTGGTTGTGAGTTTGTTGATCAGGCTGAAAATATCGCACGAGACAGATTAAAAAAATTATTTGGGGCTGAATATGTTAATGTTCAGCCTCATAGCGGCTCGCAAGCGAATATGGCTGTGCTGATGACGTACTTGAAGCCGGGTGATAAATTTCTTGGATTAAGCTTAGCTCACGGCGGTCATTTAACACACGGCTCACCTGTTAATTTCTCTGGCAAATTGTACGAGGCTGTTGGATATGAATTAAATGAAGCAACCGGTTTACTTGATTACGATAAAATTGCCGATCTTGCAAAAAAAGAAAAACCAAAATTGATTATTACAGGTGCAAGTGCTTATTCAAGAGATTGGGATTATAAAAAGTTTAGGGAAATTGCTGATTCTGTTGGCGCATTTTTAATGTGCGATATGGCGCATCCTGCTGGATTGATTGCAAAAGGATTACTCAACAATCCACTTGATTATTGTGATATTGTTACATCAACAACTCATAAAACTTTACGAGGTCCTCGCGGTGGAATAATTCTAATTGGTAAAGACAAAGAAAATGCGTGGGGATTAACAACACCAAAAGGCGATAGAGTTAAAATGATGTCTGAGTTGATTGACAGTATGGTTATGCCCGGTATTCAAGGCGGACCACTGATGCACATCATTATGGCTAAGGCTGTAGCGTTTGGTGAAGCATTAACTGATTCATTTAAAGATTATGTTGTACATGTTAGAAAAAACGCAAAAGCGTTATCTGCAAAATTAACTGAATATGATTTTAACATAGTATCTGGTGGAACTGATAATCATCTAATGTTAATTGATTTATCAAATAAAAACATTACCGGCAAGCAAGCAGAAATTACATTGGAACATGCAGGTATAACAGTTAACAAGAATATGGTTCCGTTTGATAAACGCAGTCCGTTTGTTACTAGTGGAATAAGGGTTGGAACTCCTGCTCTAACAACACGTGGAATGAAAGAAAAAGAAATGGAAACCATAGCTTCTATAATTGATAAGGCTGTATCCAATTTTGAAAATGAAAAAATATTAAACGATCTTCAAGAAGAAGTTAAAAAATTTACAGCACCATTTCCATTATTTGCAGAAATGAAGTAATAGAAAATTATTTTGGCAGAAGAATTATTACAAGAAGATTTAGAGAATGGGGAAATAGAACCTGAAAAGGAAATGACTTTTCTCGAGCATCTTGAGGAACTGAGATGGAGAATAATTTACTCGATAATCGGTATTGTGGTAGGAACTATTATTGCGTGGATATTTATTGATTTTCTTGTTGAAGTTGTTTTGCTTAAACCTGCGAAGGATTCCGGTGCAGTTCTTCAAAACTTAAGACCTTTCGGACAGTTATTTCTTTTTATGCAAATTGCAATTATGGTTGGGATGATAATTAGCATTCCAAATATTTTTTATCAATTCTGGCAATTCATTTCACCAGCATTAAGAAAAAAAGAAAAAAGATACATTTTTTGGATAGTCGCATTTTCATCAATCTGTTTCTTAGGCGGAATCGCCTTTGCATATTTTGCAATGCTTCCGTTAACTCTTCAGTTTGCAACTCAGTTTGGATCAGAATCTATTAAGAATGAGTTTGCTATTGATGAATATATGTCGATCATTATTAGCGTTATGCTTGCGGCAGGATTTGTTTTTGAACTTCCAATGATTTCTTTTTTCCTATCCAAACTTGGTATTCTTAAACCAAGCCTTATGAGAAAGTTCAGAAGACATTCAATTGTTGTGATAATGATCCTTGCAGCTTTTCTTACGCCTGGTGCTGACCCGGTTTCGCAGCTTGTACTTGCTGTTCCGTTGGTAGTGTTGTATGAGATAAGTATTTTTATATCTAAAATATCGCAGAAGAAATCGTGAGTAAACTTTCACTAAAAGAAATAAGCATACCAATCAAATCGGAACTTGAACGCTTTGATGAAATATTTAAAGCGGCATTGCGCTCTAATGTTGGATTAGTTGATCTTGTTGCAAGATATATTATCAGACAAAAAGGAAAGAAAATCCGCCCTTTATTAGTTTTATTATCTGCAAATATCTGCGGTGGAGTTACTGAAAGAACATACCGCGGTGCTACATTAGTTGAACTTCTTCATACAGCCACTCTAATCCACGATGATGTTGTTGATGATGCAAATAAGAGAAGAGGAATGTGGTCGATCAATGCTTTGTTCAAAAATAAAGTTGCTGTCTTAATGGGTGATTATTTACTTTCCCGTGGTTTAATGATTTCCGTTGATGGCAAAGATTATGATTTTCTTGGTGTTACAACTAATGCAGTAAAAAGAATGTCTGAAGGTGAACTACTTCAAATACAGAAAACAAGAAAACTTGATATTGATGAAGAAACTTATTTTAAAGTTATTTCGGATAAAACTGCATCACTGTTAGAAACCTGTTGTTCTATTGGTGCGATGAGTACAACTGAAAATAAAGATTACATTGAAGCGATGAAGAACTTTGGTCATTCACTTGGAATGTCTTTTCAGATTCGTGATGACATATTAGATTATGAAGGTAAATCAAATCTTATCGGTAAACCTGTTGGCGGTGATATTAAAGAAAAGAAAATTACTCTACCATTAATCTATTCTCTTAATAATGTTTCTAAGAGTGAAGCTTCAAGGATTAGAAAGATTTTGAAGAATGGGAATGACAAAGTAAAAGTTAAAGAAGTTATGCAATTTGTTAGAGATAATAATGGAATAGACTACGCACTTAAGATTGCTCAAAAATATTCTGATCAAGCAAAAGAATCGTTAAATATTTTTCCGGTTTCTGAAACAAAGACTTCAATGCAAAACTTAATTGATTTTGTAACTCAAAGAAAAAACTAAATCTAAAGTTACAATGTGTTTCTGTCTGTATTGATTTTGCTGTTATTCCCCCAAAATAGTTTTATTATTAAAAAAATATAATGTCACACTGAGCTTGTCGAAGTGTGACCCGATAATAAAATGTCAGTCTTCGTCAGGCTCAGACTGACAAAAAAAGTTGAATTAGTTCTGAAACTAACTTTTCTTAATTCCTTCCTTATAATCAAAGCCCTTAAATGGTTCTCTTAAAGTAAGAACAGGACAGGGCGCTTTTCTAACAACTTTTTCTGCGGTGCTGCCAAATAAAATATGTTCTACTCCGCTGTGCCCGTGAGTTGCAATAATTATCAAATCAACATTTTCTTCTTTTGCAGTTTCAATTATCTCTACAAATGGTTTACCAGTTTTGATTATGGTTTTTACTTTTTCAGCTCCGATTATTTCACTCTTTGCAAGTTTCTGAAGTTCATCTTTTGCTCTGTCATCCCACTCAGTATTGATTGAAGGCATTGCAATCTGTCCCATGCTAAAATCAGGCGGATAAATAACTGGCTCAACCACATAAATTAAAATTATTTCTGCATTAAAAGATTTTGCAAAATTAACAGCATATCTTAATGCGCTCTTTGAATAATCAGAAAAATCGATAGGTACAAGAACTTTTTTAATATTCGTTTCCATCTTATTTCCCTTTCTCTTCTGGTAAATTGTATTGAAGATCAAAATAATCTTCATTTAATTTTCTTAATCGTAAAGCTATAACGCTTGAAATTCCAGTTAATATCTTTATCCCTTTTCTTGGATATTTTTCAATGAACTCATCAAGATCAGGTTTAAAAATTACTGCAAGCTTGCTGGCGTTTTTAGCAATAGCAGAAGCCGATCTAGTTTCGCCATCTACCAAAGCTAACTCACCAAAAAAATCACCTTTAGAAAAAGTAGCCAATATCTTTTTTACATTTTGATCATTCTCTCTCTCAATTTCAATTTCACCCTCACGAATGATATATAATCCAATTCCGGGATCACCCTGATGAAAAATAAATTCTCCTGCTACAAAAGTTCTGTTATGGATAATCTTTATAAGTGATATTAGATCGCCTTTTGTTAATTCATTAAAAAGAGGAATAGTTTTTAATGAATTTTTCAAATCAGTCTCTTCGGTCGGTGAATTAAAAAAATTAACCCAAAAACTGCTGTGTGCTACTTTTTCTTTTTCCATTATTTCCTCTAATTAAATAAACCTGATTCAGCGACACGCCAAAGTTTTTGACAGGGAAATCTGTTTTCATAAAATGCTCTTCCGATTATTACAGAATCAACACCAAAAGGTACTAAATTTTGTAAATCCAAAAGCTCATCTTTATTTCTTAATCCGCCGGAGTGTGTAACCTTAATATTACAGCACTCAGCAATTTCTTTTGACAGTGCGATATTGGGTCCTTGCATAACTCCGTTACGACTTACATCCGTAACGATAACTCTGTCAATACCAAGATTAACCATTTCTTTTGTATAAGTAAGATAATTTAATTCTGATTTTTTTTGTCTTCCACGTGTTACAAGAATTCCGTCAATCACATCAATGGAAAGAACTATTTTAGTAGGACCAAATTTATCGAATAGTTTTATAAACTCTGCACGATTTTCTAAAGCCATTGTGTTGATTGAAATTCTATAAACACCAAGATCAAAAACTGCTTCGGCATCTTCAACGCTGCGTATTCCTCCGGCAAATTCTATTGGTATTACTACCGAGCTGCAGAGTTCTTTTATTATATCGTGATTTTCTTTTGAATGATCAAATGCACCGTTAAAATCCACAACGTGAAGCATCTTTGCATTTTCTGCACGCCAGATCATTGCCATTTCAACCGGGTCATCGCCGTATTCTTTGCAATCAAGTTCAGGAATTCCCTGAACAACTCTTACAGTTTTGCGGTTCTGAATATCAATTGATGGAATTACTAATAGATGTTTTTTTATCGGATTCATAGCATTAAAAATAATGATGTTTGTTCCTGTTAAAAAATAACTAAATGAAGTGAGAAAGTAAAAGCAGAATTGCTGAGAATGTTCTTTGTAGCTCAGGTTTCCAAACCTGAGTCTGTCTTTCTTAACAACTAAATTCTTGAAGAGGTTTTCTCAAAAGTCAAAAAAATATGATTGTCATTCCTACTGCCATAGGCATCCCTTCAGGAGAAAGTGGGAATCTACTTTGTTTTAGTCTTTATGGATTCCCGTTTTTACGGGAATGACAGATTAAACTCGACTGACAAGACAGCCTTTACTAATATCTACTCATCCACCTTCCACTTGCCGTTATCTTTAATTGCGTATCTGCCGATAATCATTTTTTGTATTTCGTTTGTGCCTTCAAATATTTTTAATATTCTCGCATCACGGTAATATCTTTCTATAGGCAGTTCACGACTAAATCCCATTCCACCGTGTATTTGAACAGCTTTATCTGCAATCTCAGTCATAGCTTCCGAGCAAAACAGTTTAACAATAGCGGCTTCGTTTGCAATATCTTTTTTAAGATCATAATTATTTGCAGTGCGGTAAACAATGCTTTCCATAGGATAAATTTTTGCAGAAATTTCTGCAAGCATAAACTGCACTGCTTGAAATTTTGAAATAGCTGATCCAAATTGTTTTCTTTGTTTAGCATAAACCGTAGAGAGTTCAAGCAATTCTTTTGAAGCACCAAGACATCCGGCGCCAAGCCCGATTCTTCCTGCATCAAGAGTTTTCATTGCAATTAAGAATCCTTTACCATCCTGCCCGAGTAAGTTTTCTTTTGGAACTTCAACATTTTCAAAAGTAACTGTGTTTGTTACACTGCCTCTAATACCAAGTTTCTTTTCTTTTGCTCCAACTATAATTCCCGGAGTATCAGCATCAACCACAAATGCGCTTATTCCTTTATCGGTTCTTGCAAAAACAGAAAACACATTTGCAATACCAGCGTTTGTAATCCAAACTTTGCTGCCGTTTAAAATCCATTTATCGACAACAAGTTCTGCTTTGGTAGATAAATTAAAAGTATCTGA
The DNA here is from genome assembly GCA_038214015.1 of Ignavibacteriales bacterium. Classification (GTDB taxonomy): domain Bacteria; phylum Bacteroidota; class Ignavibacteria; order Ignavibacteriales; family Ignavibacteriaceae; genus IGN3. The sequence continues at coordinate 32,547 of JBBQSH010000017.1, forward strand.
TCCTGCACCAGGTTCTGTTAAAGTAAATGCTGCTATTTTTTCGCCTGATGTAAGCAAGGGAAGATATTTCCTCTTTATTTCTTCAGATCCGCCAAGGTAAATTGCGTTTGTTCCTATTGATTGATGTGCGCCAATAAATACTGCGGTTGAGTTGCAGGCTCGTGTCATCTCTTCCTGCATTATGCAATAACCTAATTCACCAAATCCACCGCCGCCGTACTGTTCAGGAAATGAAAGACCTAAAAATCCCATCTCGCCAATTTTTTTAATCAAATCCCTCGGAATTTCTTCATCCTCATCAATTTTTTGAGCCAACGGTCTTACCTCACCATCAACAAATTCTTTAACCAACCCACGAAGCATTTTCTGTTCATCTGTGAAATTGAAGTCCATTTAGTCCTCTAAATTTGAATTTTCGTATATATTTTAATTGCTAAATGTGAAAATACGTTAAAAATCAAGCAATATTAAGCCTATAATTATATTTATGCAAAATCTTTAAAAATATTGACTTTTCTTACTTAATTGTTCATATTTCAAATCGATGAACAAAGAATTTAGACTAAAAACGAAAGAAGGGGATTTTCTTAACATAAATGCTTTCGGTTTAGAAAATATAAAATCATCACCATGCTTAATTTTTGTTCATGGTTTCAAAGGTTTTAAAGATTGGGGTTTCTTTCCATACGGTGCAAAGCACTTTGCAGATAAAGGTTTTTTTATTCTTTCTTTTAATTTTTCGCATAACGGAGTCGATGACCAAGGATTTGATTTTAATCGTTTAGATAAATTTGCGGAAAACACAGTTTCACTTGAAGTTTCAGAACTTGTTCAAATTATCAATGCTTACAAAAATGGATTTTTTGAAGAAAATATTTTTGGTAAGATTTGTTTGATCGGTCATAGTCGTGGTGGTGGTGTCGCGCTTTTAAGTAGTTTGATTGATAAGGTTGATGCTTATGTTGTTTTGGCATCTGTTGAAAAATTCGATAGATATACGGAACGACAAAAATCAGAATGGCGTAAACAAGGATTTGTTGAGGTTTTAAACTCAAGAACAAATCAAATGATGCGAATGAATGTTAGTTTGCTTGAGGATGTTGATGCAAACAAAGATGGTTCATTAAGTATTGAAAAAGCAGTTAAGAGTTTAGATAAACCTTTATTGATTCTTCATGGCACAGAAGATTTATCAGTTCCAATTGCAGAAGGCGAACAGATTTATAATTGGAGTGATAAATCAATAACGGAATTTGAAAAACTTGCAGCTTGTGGACATACGTTTGATATTGTTCATCCGTTTGAAGGAAGTAATAAAAAGTTTGATTTGGTGCTTTTGAAAACTGAAGAGTTTTTAAGAAAAGTATTTTACTGAGTTCTTCCTTTTAGTCATCCTGACTGAAGAGGAAGGATGACATTGTTAAAGAATTTGCCACACTTCGACTTCGCTCAGTGTGGCAGTTGGTTTTGATCCATTTAATTAGAATTGTATTTACTTAATTGTTTAATAAATAGTTTTTTATGGAATTAAAAAACATCATTTTTATCATAGTTTTATTAGCAGTTTTTGGATTTTTTGCATACAGTGTAAATAATCTAATTAAATATCTTAAAGTTGCTAAAAAGAAAGATGATAGATGTGATAATATTCCAACAAGATTAAAACGCGTTTGGAATATTGCATTTGCACAAACTAAACTTTTACGCGATCCTGTTGCAGGAACATTGCATCTTTTAATCTTTTGGGGATTTGTTCTTTTTATCTTTGCTGTGATTGAAACGATATTTCAAGGATTTTATTCTGGATTTTCGCTTTCCTTTCTTGGTCCGATTTACTCAACAATAACTTTGGTTCAGGATTTATTTGGATTACTAGTTATACTGTCAATTATTTTTTCGCTTTACAGAAGATTTGTTCTGAAAGTACCAAGATTAGTTGTAGATAAACATGGAATGCTGGATGCAGCTTTTATTCTTTTGTTGATAATGTTTATTGTGATTTCGATGTATGGGCAAAATGCGGCTGGATTTGCAAATAATGGAATGGCTTATCACGATTCAGAGTTAAGACCTGTTTCAGCTTTTATCAGCGGATTTTTATTTTCCGGACAAACATCTTTAACAGTATTTCTGTATGAGTTTTTCTGGTGGATGCACATATTATTGATTTTTGGTTTCTTAAATTATTTACCATATTCCAAGCATCTTCACGTTTTAAGTTCTATCCCGAATGTGTTCTTTGCAAATTTGGACCCTGTTAGAAATACAATTAAGAAACTTAATCTTGATGATGAAAATGCTGATACTTTTGGTGTTGCAGATATTGATCAATTTAGCTGGAAGCAGATTTTAGATGGCTATTCCTGCACAGAATGCGGAAGATGCACATCTGTTTGTCCTGCAAACACGGTTGGAAAATCATTATCACCAAGAGATATAATTGTTGATATCAGAAAGCGAACTTTAGATAAAGCTCCTTTACTTGTTGAAGGGAAAACGGAAGGCGAATTATTTGAAAAAACTCTTGTTCATAATTACATAACTGATACGGTTCTTTGGCAATGTACAACTTGTATGGCTTGTGTTCAGGAATGCCCTGTAATGATTGAACACGTTGATTCGATTGTTGATATGAGAAGAAACCTGGTTTTAACTGAATCAGAATTTCCATCAAATCTTAACAACGTATTTAAGAGTTTAGAAACAAATTTTACACCCTGGGTTTTCAATCCGGCAGACAGAGCGAATTGGGCTGAGGGAATGAATATCAAATCTATGGCAGAAGATAAAGATGGTGAGATATTATTCTGGGTTGGCTGCGCAGGCTCATTCGATGACAGATATAAGAAAGTTTCTAAAGCATTTGCAACAATAATGCAAAAAGCTGGAGTTAATTTTAGAATTCTTGGTACTGAAGAAAAATGTAACGGCGATACAGCAAGAAGACTTGGTAATGAATATCTTGCTCAAATGATGATGCAGGAAAATGTTGAAACATTAAACAATTATGGCGTTAAAAAAATCGTTACTGCTTGTCCTCATTGTTTTCACTCATTAAAAAATGAGTATCCACAATTCGGTGGCAACTTTGAAGTTAAGCATCATACTCAATTCATTGAAGAATTATTGGCTGGTGGAAAAATCCAGATGAAAAAAGAAAGTGAAAAGCATAAAGTAACTTATCACGATTCGTGTTACCTTGGAAGGTACAATGAAGTTTATGATTCTCCACGTACATCATTAAATAAAGTTGCAGGTTTAGATTTAGTTGAAATGGAACGCAACAAAAGCAAAGGATTTTGCTGTGGTGCCGGCGGTGGCAGAATGTTCCTGGAAGATGAGGAAGGCGGAAGAATTAATGAAGAACGCGCCAAAGAAGCATTAAGCACTAATGCTGATACAATCGCATCAGCCTGTCCATTCTGTATGACAATGATGACAGACGGAGTAAAACATTTTGAAAAAACAGAAGAAGTAGCTGTAAAAGATATTGCAGAAATAGTACTGGAAAAC
>JBBQSH010000018.1:0-35679 GCA_038214015.1 Ignavibacteriales bacterium
TCTTGCTTATCAAAGGTATTTTTGGAAAGGTCTTTACGCAGCAGTACACGTAATGCCTATGTTGCAAAAATATGTGAATGACAGCGGTAATAATGTGGGCAATGGTTTCATGATATTCAACACTTATCGAGTTGGCTATCATATTAAACTCTTTAAGGATAGGTTTTTTATAGAACCATCTCTTGGTATAGCTGGCCGTCCTTTTCACACTAAAATGCCTGATGGATTCAAACAAAAAGATGACAAGTGGCCAAAATGGACGCCTGAACCGGGGCTGCATTTCGGGTTTAATTTTTAACTTTAATATAAAAAGAAATGGAGATAAAAGTTAAACTATCGACACTTTGGATAGTAATTATGCTAAATATGATTTTTGCAGATATTCTATCAATAGTGGTTGAGCTTGTCAATAAAAATGCCTTTGATATTATAGGAGATGATGTAAAAACCGCAAAAATGGTCTGATGCGGTTTAATAATTATCCAGGATCAAGGACCTACTTCCCAAACACCAACCCAGCTTTTTCACCAACATTAACTTTAATTGTATCGCCATCAACAAAGTTACTTGCAAGCAATTCTTGCGAAAGAGGATTGATAAGATATTTTTGTATTACTCTTTTTAAAGGGCGCACCGCATAAGTTACATTATAACTCAGATGCGCAAGCTACGCTAAGAAACCACAGGTATCATTCCAATGTTTATTGTTGCAATATCTTTAAAATTAAACTTCTTGCTTGCGTTAAGAACTTCAAATCCAATTACTTTTTTTTCATTATCAAAATCTATAATTAAACCATCTTCTATTTCCATCGAAGTGCTTACTTCTTTTTCTTGTATTTGAAAATAAATAGCATCAGCCTCATTATCATATTCAATTTTCATATCAACCTCTATTTTTTAATTGCACTTTTAATTATAAACCGATTATCAACCACAACACAAAACACTTTATAAGTAATTCCCTCGATGTCCTTGTAATAATCAAAGATGTTTTCGCCTCTATTTTCTATTTTATCAGGATTTTCCAAAATCATTTTAACGGTTTCTGAAGAGATTTTTCTCCATCGCATTCTGTTTTTAGCATGTCTGGTAAAATAAATATTCAATATTAAGTCTCTCTTTATTTATCAAAATATTAAAATATTACCTCAATCGAAAGATATTTATTTGTTTATTATGCAAAGACTGCTTTTTAGATGAACACCGACTTACTAAACACCAGATTTGCCTTCTCACCAACAGAAACTTTAATCGTATTCCCATCTACAAAATTACCGGCAAGTAATTCCTGCGATAAAGGATTGATAAGATATTTTTGTATTACTCTTTTTAATGGACGTGCACCGTAAGTTACATCGTAACCAAGCTGTGCAAGCCAGTCTTTTGCTTCATCAGAAACATTAAGAATAATTTCTTTATTCTTTAACATTTTCTGTACACGTTCAAGTTGTATATCAACAATCTTTCTAATCTCAATTCTTGATAGAGGTTTGAAAAGAACAACTTCATCAATTCTGTTTAAAAACTCAGGACGAATTGTTCTTCTTAACAAATCGTGTAATTGTTGTCTCAGCTCGCCCATAAAAGTTTCAACATTATCTTCATCAAACGCTTCAAGTTTATCCTGTATCAAATGAGAGCCAAGATTTGATGTCATAATTATAATTGTATTCTTAAAATTTACAGTTCGTCCCTGGTTGTCGGTTAATCTTCCGTCATCCAAAACCTGCAGGAGAACATTGAACACATCAGGATGAGCTTTTTCAATCTCATCAAGAAGAACAACCGAGTATGGTCTTCTTCGCACAGCTTCTGTTAACTGTCCGCCTTCTTCATAACCAACATAACCAGGAGGAGCTCCGATCAATCGCGATACAGAAAACTTTTCCATGTACTCACTCATATCAATTCGTATCATTGCTTTTTCATCATCAAAAAGAATTTCTGCAAGCGCGCGTGCAAGTTCTGTTTTACCAACACCTGTCGTCCCAAGAAAAATAAAGGAACCGATTGGTTTATTAACATCCTGTAATCCTGAACGGGAGCGACGAATGGCATTTGCAACAGCAGATACTGCTTCATCCTGTCCGATAACTCTGTGATGAAGTTCATCTTCTAATTTTAAAAGTTTACTTCGTTCGCTTTCAAGCATTTTACTAACAGGAATACCTGTCCACTTTGCAACAATCTCTGCAATATCTTCAGCATCAACTTCTTCTTTCAACATCTTCTTATCAATCTGAGCTTCTGCAAGTCTTTGTGTTTCTTCTTTAAGTTGTTTTTCAAGATTTACAATTCTGCCGTAACGTATTTCTGCAACTTTACCAAGATCGCCTTCGCGTTCAAATTTTTCTGCTTCAAGTTTTAGATTTTCAATCTCACTTTTCAACGTTCGGATTTTTTGGATCTTATTTTTTTCCATCTCCCAATGCACACGAAGTTTTGAACGTTCAGCATTAAGCTCAATTAGTTCATCCTGTAATTCCAATAATCGTTTTGCAGAAGCATCATCTTTCTCTCTCTTTAAGGCTTCGCGTTCTATTTCAAACTGTTTAACTTTTCGCTCAAGCGTATCAAGCTCTTCCGGCATCGAATCAATTTCTATTCTTAATTTTGATGCTGCTTCATCAATCAAATCAATTGCTTTATCAGGAAGAAATCTATCCGTGATATATCTTTCAGAAAGCTGTGTTGCCGCTACGATTGCACCATCAGTTATTCGCACGCCATGATGAACTTCATATCGTTCTTTTAATCCACGCAAAATAGAAATTGTATCTTCTTCAGATGGTTCACCAACAAGCACCGGCTGAAAACGTCTTTCAAGCGCCGCATCTTTTTCGATGTGTTTTTTATATTCATCAAGTGTTGTTGCACCTATTGCATGCAGCTCACCGCGAGCCAAAGCAGGCTTTAAAATATTTGCGGCATCCATCGCACCTTGTGTTGCGCCGGCACCAACAAGTGTATGAAGTTCATCAATGAAAAGTATAATTTCACCATTCGCTTGCTGAACTTCTTTTATAACAGCTTTCAATCTTTCTTCAAACTGCCCACGAAATTGTGTTCCTGCAACAAGCGCACCCATATCAAGTGCTACAATTCTTTTTGTTTTTAAATTTTCTGGAACATCGCCGGTAATAATTCTGTGAGCGATGCCTTCTGCTATTGCCGTTTTACCCACACCAGGCTCGCCTATCAACACAGGATTATTTTTTGTTCTTCGTGATAAAACCTGAAGCACTCGTCTTATCTCTTCATCTCTTCCAATAACAGGATCAAGTTTTCCCTGTTTGGCAAGTTCATTTAAATCTCTTCCATATTTTTGTAATGATTGATAAGTGTCTTCCGGGTTTTGAGAAGTAACACGTTGTGTTCCGCGGATATCTTTTAAAGCAGTAAGTATATCTTTGTAATTGATTCCATTGTCACGCAAAAGTTGCCCGGTTTTTCCTTTATCGTTTGATAGAGCAAGCAAAATATGTTCTGTAGAAACATAATCATCTTTTAAGTTGCGGGCTTCTTCGGCGGCAACATCAAAAACACTTGCAAGTGATTGAGACATTTGCTGATTGCCTAAACCAGTTCCACTTACTTTAGGCAGTGTTTCAAGAAGCTGTATTACTTTTAATTTAACAGCATTAAAGTTTCCGCCAGTTTTTTTGATGATTGTTTCAGCAACGTTTCCGTTTTCTTGAACAACTGCAGCAAGAACATGTTCAGCTTCAACAACCTGGTTGTTGTAGTTTTGAGCAATCTCAATTGCGCTTTGCACAACTTCCTGCGCTTTTACTGTTAGTCTGTTTAAATTAAACGACATATAATTTTCCTTTTCATTCGAATCAGTCTTCGACAGGCTCTGACTTACAACACATCGCTTGTCACGCTGAGCTTGTCGAAGCGTGACAAACTATCATTGAGCATTGAACCTTTATCATTTTTCATTCTTCGAAGAAGCATAAAGCTCACTCGCATCCGTTAACATTTTATTCAGTCTATTTACAAGCTTATGTGGATCCTCTAGATTTCCTTCAAGTAGCAATGCTGATTCATAAAGCTGCTCAGTTGTATCAGCAATAAACTGATCATTCTCATTTTTCTTAAACACATTCATCAGGTTTTTTATAAGCCTATGATCTTTGTTAATTTCCATCAATCTTTTTTGAGGCGGCATTGCCATTCCCTGATTAGACATCTTCAAAATCTTCTGCATTGTTGATGACATCGTGTCATCAGGATTTATCAAGCAAGATGGGCTTCCTTTTAACCGTTTTGATTCGTGAACTTCTGTAACTCTTTCTCCGAGTATTTCTTTCATCTTTAACAACAACTTGCCAAATGCCTTATCATCTTCTTTACTGAATTTCTCTTTTGGCTCTTCATTCTTTTCAACATCTTCAAGCTTATCAAGTTCTTTTAAATCAACACCATCAACAGATTTGAAATCAAAATCTTTATGCTTGCGTGTAGAAGTAATAACAAACTCATCAACAGGATCGTACAGATAAAGTACTTCTAATCCTTTGACTTTAAATATTTCAAGATGAGGATTTAAATCAATTGCTTCTTTACTATTTCCAAGCGAGTAATAAATTTCTTTTTGATCTTTCTTCATTCTTCCGACATAATCTTCAAGCGATACAAGTTCTTTTTCATCCTTGCTTACAGAAGAATTAAATCTTAAAAGCTGTTGATACTTTTCAGCATTTGTAAAATCCATATAACCAAGTTTGAAAATTCTTCCATGTTCCTTCCAGAATTCAGCATAACGCTCCGGTGAATCTTTGGCAACTTTAATCAAATCAGAAAGAATATTACTCGCAACACTTTGTGCAATTTTTGTAAAGATAATATTTTCCTGCAGTGTTTCTCGGGAAATGTTTAAAGGTAAATCCTCAGAATCAACAACGCCTTTAACAAAACTTAAATACTCAGGCAGCAGTTCTTTGTTCTGATGTTGAATGAGCACGCGACGAACGTATAAATCCAACCCATAATCGTCACGATTAAATCTCCAGTACTCATAACTTTTTTTAGGAATGAATAACAAAGAATTAAACTGTATCGGTGCATCAACCGATGTATGAATTGTTTCAAACGGTTCTTCACTATCGTAAGTTAAAAACTTGTAGAACTCATCATACTGTTCTTTTTTAAGTGTTGATTTTGGTTCGCGCCAGATTGCTGCAATTGTATTTATCTTTTCATTCTCTAAATAAATCGGGAAAGAAATAAAGTTAGAATGTTTTTTGATAATTGATTCTAAGCGATATTTTTCAGAAAATTCTTTCGTTTCATCTTTTAGAAATATTTCTATTGTGGTTCCGCGATTTATTTGTTCGTCTAGATCTGAAATTTCGTAATCACCGAGTCCATCAGACTTCCATTCAACTGCAACCTCATCTTTTTTGTATGATTTTGTTTTGATTATAACTTCTTTAGCTACCATAAAAACAGAATAAAAACCAATACCAAATCTTCCGATAATATTGTTAACGGCATCTTTGCTTTCGGAAAGTTGTTTTAAAAATTCTTCTGAGCCGGATTTAGCAATTGTTCCGATGTTTGCAATCATTTCATCACGAGTCATTCCAATTCCAGTGTCTGTAATCGTTACAACATTTTTCTTATCATCAAATCCAATTTTTATTTCTAAAGGCAAATCTTTATCTGCAATGTCAGTTCCTTTGTTAGATTCAAAACGAAGTTTATCTAAAGCATCAGATGAATTTGAAATTAACTCACGCAAGAAAATATCTTTACTTGTATAAAGCGAGTGAACAAGTATATCAAGTAACTTTTTAGTTTCAGCTTTAAATTCAAATTTGGTTTTATGTGATTCGGTCATTTATTTCTCCTTTTTTATTTTTTATTTCAGTTTGTCATTCCTGCAAAAGCAGGAATCCTGCTTTTAACAAACAGATTCCGCATCAAGTGCGGAATGATAGTACGCTTTATTCTGATCTAATAGTTTTCAATTTTTTAAATAATTCTTTCTCTTCTGCACTTAAATTTTTTAGGATGGAAACATGAATGTTAACAAACAAATCTCCGCGCCCAATTTCTTTATGTAAACCAAGATTTTTTAATCTCAAAATCTTTTCGGATTCTGTTCCTTCTGGAATGTTTATGCTAATAGTTTTTCCATCTAAAGTTCTTATGTTTTCTTTTCCACCAAGAACGGCGGTGTATAGATCAACATCGAGATTATAAAATAGTTCATCGTCCTTAATTTCGTAAAATGGATGTTGTAGAATGTGAATGTTCAGATACAAATCTCCTTTTGTTCCATCAACAGTTTTAGATCTGCCCAATCCTTTTAATCTTAATTTTTGTCCGTCTTTGGTTCCGGGATTTATTTTTATTTTAAGTTTTTTTCCTTCAACTGAAATTTGTTTTTCACTTCCAACAAAAACATCCTCAAGCGTAACATTCATATTTGCTTCAACATCAACAGCCGTTTTTTGCTGTTGAGTTCTTGTACCAGATCTACTGCCAGCACCACCAAAAAATGATTCGAAGAAATCAGAAAATCCTCCACCTTCACCACCAAAGAGATCATTGATGTTGCCCGAGTATTCATACGTTGATCCAGATTGTCTTCTTCCACCGCCGAAGTGAGTTGAGAAATCATCAAAACCTTGTCCGCCTGTGTGCTGATATTGATTCCAGCTTGAACCAAGTGTGTCATACTTTTTTCTTTTTTCTGGATCGCTCAAAACTTCATTAGCTTCGGTGATCTCTTTAAATTTTTCCTCGGAAGATTTATTTCCAGCATTACGATCAGGATGATGTTTCATTGCAAGCTTACGATAAGCTTTTTTTATTTCATCCTGCGTTGCGGATTTTTCTACACCAAGAATTTTGTAATAATCTTTGTAATCCATTTTAAGCTTTTAGAATTTAGAACTTGGTAGTCGCAACCTTCAGGTTGCGGAAATAAAAAACTGTTCGCAGTCTGAAGCCTGCTACTACCCAAAAGTTATTGATTTATTCTTTTAAATTTATATAAAAGAAAAGGGTAACCAAAAAGTTACCCTTATTCACATTAGCATCTACTCTCAGATTACTTCACTTTTATGTCAATTTCTTTTGGCTTTGCTTCTTCGGCTTTTGGGATAGTTATTGTTAACTGTCCATTATTAAACTCTGCATTTATTTTTTCAGCTTGAATTAATTCTGGAAGATTAAATGATCTGAAATATTTGCCATAAGATTTTTCAATACGATGACATTTTGCATCTTTGTTTTCAGCTTCCTGAACTCTTTCCCCGCTTATATTAAGCTTACCATTTGTAAAAGATATTTTAACATCTTCTTTTTTAATTCCTGGTAAATCAATCTTCAAAGTAAAGTTATCGTTGTTCTCGTAGATGTCAGTTAACGGCATCCAAACAGCATTTTCATATTCAGTATCTACATCTTTGCTCTTTGAAATACCAAATCGGTTTTCAAGCGAGTTAAACATTTTGCTAAACTCTCTTTCGAAATCCATAAGATCTCTAACCGGGTTGAATTTTACAAGTGTCATAGTATATCTCCTTTTTGTTTATTTAATGTTAATTTTATTTTCAAACTCGTGGTTAGATATCCAATCAACGTGCCGAAGTCTAATATCGTTATAAAATGTTATAAAACAATAGGTTACGGTGATAAAGTGATTCCAATAGAGCAGCGACAAAATGGCGAATAAATTGTCAAAAATGTTTATTGTCGTCTATAATCGTCATAATTATCTGCCAATATTACAGCGTAGCAATTTTATCAACCAATTATCTTTGAATTGATATAGCTTTCTTTATTGACTATTTTTGGAGTCTTAAAAATTGAGCATTATTAAATTGAAAGAAGATACAATTGTTGCATTAGCCACACCAGCTGGAGTCGGTGCGATTTCAGTTATCAGAGTTAGTGGTCCTCAATCGTTTTCTGCTGTGGATAATATTTTTTATGGCAAGAGTAAGATTGAAAATGCATCATCACATACATTGCATTATGGCGATATAAAAAATCAAGATGATGAACACATTGATGACGTTTTGATATCTGTATTTAGGGCTCCAAACTCATATACTGGTGAAGACAGCGTTGAGATAAGTACACATGGAAATCCACTTATAACGCAAAAAGTTATTGAGCTTTTGATTACAAATTCTGAAGTAAGATTGGCAGAGCCAGGTGAGTTTACAAAGCGAGCATTTCTAAATAACAGAATTGATCTTACTAAAGCAGAAGCAGTTGCAGATGTGATTAACTCTAGAACAGAAGCTTCATTTCGTGGCGCAAGAAATCAATTGGATGGATTGTTATCAAAAAAGGTAAATGAATTAAGATCTCAATTGCTTAACTCATCCTCATTTATCGAGCTTGAATTGGATTTTGTTGAAGAGGATATTCAGTTCGTAAATCAGGACGAACTGTTAAAAAGAATAGATTCTATAATTATCGAAATTGATACTTTGCTTGAAAGCTATGAGTTTGGAAGAGTGATTCGTGATGGTGTGAATGTCGCAATAGTTGGAAGACCAAATGTAGGGAAATCATCGCTATTGAATTATATACTTAAAGAATCTAGAGCGATTGTAAGTGAAATTCCTGGAACAACTCGTGATGTAATACGCGAAGAGGTTTCAATTGGTGGAATTTTATTTAGATTGTTTGATACAGCCGGGATTCGAGTTTCTGAAGATTCCATAGAAAAAGAAGGAATACTCAGAAGCCAGGAAACTATAAGAAACGCAGATGTTGTTATTTTTCTGGAAGATGTTAATCAGGGGGAATCCAAAGAACTTTTTGTTGATCTTTTGAATCTTACAGATTCTGATAAGGTAATTAAAGTTCTAAATAAAATTGATTTGTATGATAAATCAGAAATAAATTCTGATGTCAAAATCTCTGCTAAAACCGGGCAGGGAATAGAAGCTTTATTTTCAAAATTGAAAGAAAAGACAGTAGGTACTGAAAGCTATACAGAAAAAACAGCAATTGTTACAAACCTTAGACATCATAACTGCCTTAAAAAGTCTAGAGAAAATCTAATTAATGCCAGAGAATCTATACTTAATAAAATGAGTGGGGAATTTATATCAGTAGATCTAAGAAATGCAGAAATGAACCTTGCTGAGATAATTGGTGAAGTAACCTCGGATGATATTTTAAACAACATTTTTATGAAATTTTGCATCGGAAAGTAATTTTAAGTTTCACGTGAAACGAAAATCATTAACATTTCGCAATATATGTTGTTTCACGTGAAAACAAATAAAATTAGAAAATGAAGAAATTTGATATAATTGTAGTTGGTGGTGGTCACGCTGGAATCGAAGCGGCTTCTGCTGGAGCTCGAATGGGCTGTTCTGTTGGACTTGTTACAATGGATAGGTTTGCGCTTGGTAGAATGTCCTGCAACCCTGCAATTGGCGGAACTGCCAAAGGGCATTTAGTTAGAGAGATTGATGCACTCGGCGGAGTAATGGGACAAATTGCAGATCGAACAGGAATCCAATTTAGAATGTTGAATAAATCTAAAGGTCCAGCGGTTTGGTCTTCTCGATGCCAGTCTGATAGAAAATTATATTCAGAAGAAGCTTACCGAATAATCTCTCCAACAAAAAATTTAGAAATAGTTGAAGGATCTGCAGTTGAAGTTTTAACAGAAAACAAAAAAGTTATCGGAATAAAAACTGCGGGTGGGGAAGAGATATTTTGTAAAGCATTGGTTCTTTCCGCAGGAACTTTTTTAAATGGCTTGATGCACACAGGATTGAATAAAACTATTGGTGGAAGATTTGGTGAACAAGCTGCGTCTGGGGTTACAGAATCTTTAGCTAAGCTTGGGTTTGAACATGGTAAATTAAAAACGGGAACCCCGCCAAGACTAAGTAAAGAGTCAATCAACTGGAGTATTTTGGAAGAACAACCTGGTGATGAAAATCCTCAGCCATTTTCTCATCAGACAGATAAATCTAAATTTCCTTTTCTTCCTCAAGTAAGCTGTCACATAACTTATACTGATAAAGAAGTTCATAAAATTTTAGAAAAAGGTTTTGCTGAATCACCGTTATTTACTGGATTGATTAAGGGTGTGGGTCCTCGTTATTGTCCATCAATCGAAGATAAAATTGTAAGGTTTGCTGATAAAGAACGTCATCAACTTTTTCTTGAGCCGGAAGGATTAGATTCTGACCAAATTTATTTAAATGGATTTTCATCTTCTCTTGCTGCAGAAATTCAAATTGAAGCTCTTCATAAAATTGTTGGATTAGAAGAAGTTGAAATGATTCGTCCAGCTTATGCAGTGGAGTATGATTTCTTTCCGCCTCAGCAGGTCGATTTAACTTTGGAAACAAAATTGATCGAAGGGCTTTACTTTGCTGGACAAATCAATGGAACTTCTGGTTATGAAGAAGCTGCCGCACAAGGTTTAATTGCTGGAATAAATGCCGCGTTAAAAATTCAAGGTAAACCGGAATTTGTGCTCAAAAGAAGTGAAGCTTACATCGGAGTTTTGATTGATGATCTTGTTACAAAATCAACAGAGGAACCATACAGAATGTTTACCTCAAGGGCAGAGCATAGGCTATTGCTTCGCCAGGATAATGCTGATAGACGATTGATGAAATACGGTTATCAATTTGGATTAATCCCTAAAGATCTATTTGAGGAAGTTGAAGACAGAGAAAAGACAATTATCAACGGAATCAATTATTGCCAAGTTAAAAAACATCATGCTAGAGATATTAATGAATTTTTAGTTAATTCCGGCTCTAATGAAATAGACTCAACAGAAACTATATCAAAACTTTGTAAACGACCAGAATTTAATCTTAAGCAATTATTAGAATTTAATGGAGCTTCAAGTGATACTGAAGCAGTGGCATTATTGCAGGATGAAAAAGCATTAGAGCAGGCTGAAATCGAAATAAAGTACGAAGGATATATTTTGCGACAGTATGAAGCTGTAGCTAAGCTTGAAAAGTATGAGAGTACAAAAATCCCATTTAATTTTGATTTCAAAATAATCAAACAGCTATCAACAGAGGGAAGAGAAAAACTGAATAAAGTTAAGCCCCGATCCATTGGTCAAGCATCAAGAATCTCAGGTGTAACTCCTTCAGATATTTCAATTTTGTTGGTATATTTGAAGAACTAATTTGTAGGATTATTTAAATGCCGCCTGCCAAACAAGAAATTTATCTTAAAGAATTACAAAATTTTTGCTGGGAAAATGGATTTAATCCCGAACCCATGCGTAATGAAAGATTAGCTTTTTTTGCTCAGTTAGTAACTGAAAAAAATAAAACTGTAAATCTGATTTCAAGAAAAGATGTTGAGAACATTATTGAAAATCATATTTTTATCTCAGCGTACATCACCAAATTTCTTCCAGAAAAAGTAACAAAATTTTTAGACATTGGAACCGGTGGTGGTTTTCCAGGAATTCCATTAGCAATTATGCGCCCCGAACTACGCGGGGTTCTTGCCGATTCAACCGGAAAAAAAATTGAAGCAGTAAAAGAGTTTATCGATAAGTTAAAACTTAGTAACGCAGTTGCAGAATATGCCAGAGTGGAAAGCCCCGAGTTTATAGAAAAACACAAGGACACATTTGATTTAATTGTTAGTCGAGCAGTTGTACCAATAATAATTTTATTCCGCTATTCGCTTCCTTTAGTAAAAGATAAAGCATTTATAGTTGCAATCAAGGGTGGTGATATTGATGAAGAATTTAAAAAAGCAGAATTGAAATATAAGTCATTCATAAAAAAATCCACAGTTTACGAACTTGCATATAAACCGACTAACTTAAGAAACAAAAAAGGGAAAAAGTTAGTCATTATAGAATTACAAAAATAATTTGTAATCAAATCGACTTTTAATAAATGAAATTTTTCCTTCTCTTTTTAATTTTTTCTTTGCATTTAACGTCTGCGCAAACGGACAGTATGCTTGTTAATGACTTTAGTAATTTCATAAATGTTAGTGCAGATTTTTATAGATCACCATTAAGATTTGATTCAGACGATTGGATAAAATTTTCTGCTGTTGTTGGAATAGCCGCAGTTGCATCAATAGCTGATACAGAAGTAAGAACATTTTCGCAAAATAACAGGAGCAATTTTGCAGATAATCTTTTTAACATTGATAAATATTACTATGTACAGTTTATGGGTGCAAGTGTTATAGCTTTTTATGGTTATGGATTATTTGCCGATAACAATAAGATTCGAAAACTTGCCGTTAAACTTACGGAAGCAACATTTATAGCAACCTCAATTACCTTAATTACAAAAACAATAATTGGGCGTGGCAGACCATACAAACAAGACAGCCAATACTCTTTTAATCCATTTACTTTTGATAATGATTATAATTCATTTCCTTCAGGACATACAACTTTAGCATTTGCTTATTCTACTGTAATGGCAAATGAAGTTGATAATGTTTTTTGGAAAATAGGCTGGTACTCTCTTGCAGGATTAGCTGGTTATGCCCGCATATATCATAACCAACATTGGTTTTCAGATGTTTTAATGGGTGCCGCTGTTGGTTTTTTTTCTGGTGAGTTTGTAAACAATCATAACTCAAATATCTCAAAAGAAATTTCTGTTAAGCTATATCCTTTGCCTATGGGCTTAGCAGTGCAGATTGTCTTCTAATTTTTGTGTATGAGATGAGTATTTATGATTGCTCTAATTAAGATTATACTTTGTTAATATGAAAAAATCTAACACATCTAATGCTCATTTCCTTTCATTGGATAGTTTTCAAAAATTATTAAGCAATTCTAACTCAAAAATTTCTTTTATTAGTCCGCTTTACGGCTCATCAAAAAGTTTTGCAGTTAAAGATTTGCTGGATAAAAATGAGCAGATAGTTTTGCTTCTTCCAGACATCAAACTTGTTAACGAAACTAAAGTTGAGCTAAATGTTCTTGGTCTTGAAGACAATATTATTGTTATTGATGACTTTAATCTTGAATCGATCCAGGAAAAAATAACAGAAATATCTAAACGAAAATTTTTTGTGCTCATCACAACGTATGAAATTTTAAATCTAAAACTTCCAGATAAAGAAAAAATTAATCATCTTACAACAAAAGTTAGTATTGGCGGTGATTTGAAGTATGATGATTTGATTGAGTACTTAAATCTTCTTATTTACACTAAAGACAAATTTGTTGAAGCACCGGGTTATTATTCGCAACGCGGAGCTATAGTTGATTTTTGGTCCTACTCAGAAAAAAGCCCGGTAAGATTAGAGTTTGACGGAGATTTTATAGAATCAATCCGTTACTTTGATTCTGAAAGTCAGCGCTCGTTTGAAAAAGTTGAAGAAGTAACTCTTGCGGGCGCTTTTGATAATCAAGCTGAAGATTTTAGTTCTGATATTTTTGGTTATTTAAATAATCCAATCTTTATTGCATCTGCATATGAGTTGGATAATATCAAATCAACAAAGGAAGAAATTGTTCCTGTTGTTGAAAAAAAAATAAATTCTAAGAAAAAAGAAAAAATTCTTGACGAAGATGAATTTCCTGAGATTGATGTAGCCGCAGGCTTTATGCCTGCGGAAGAACTTAACCTGAAGGTTGAGGCTACCAACAATTCAAGTCCCTTCGATTATAAAGCCACTGGTGCGCGATGGATAATTGAAGAAGAATTGTCATCTGAAAATAGAATTGAACTCGGATTTTCTTCAGTACCAACTATAGGTTCAAATTATCAAATTCTTTTTAACACCTTAAAAGATTTTACAGATAAAAGCTTTGATATAATTATCACATCAGAAAATGAACTTCAAACAAAAAGATTGGGTGAATTGTTAAGTGAATTAAGTCCTGAACTTGAACAATTAGTTGAATCCGGTAAAATTAAAATAGAAACACTCGCAATTAAAGAAGGATTCGTTAATCGAAACGAAAAGATTTTGCTGCTTACTGATTATCAAATTTTTAACAAACCTTACCGCACAAAAATTTCTTCAGCTAAAAAGTATAAAAAATCTAAAGCTAAAAGTTTCGCTTCAATTAAGCGCGGCGATTATGTTGTTCACGAAGATTATGGAATAGGGCAGTATGCTGGATTGCAAACAATAAAGATTGGAGATGCCGACCAGGAATCGATGAAGATTCTTTATGCTGAAGGCGGAGTGGTCTATGTTAATTTAAACTATCTCGCTTTGGTTAAAAGATATTCTTCAAATGAAAATCTTAAACCAACACTTGCAACTCTTGGTAGTGGAGAATGGCAAAGTACAAAAGCCAAAGCTAAGAAAAAGATTAAAGAAGCTGCTCGTGAGTTGATTGAACTTTATGCAAAAAGAAAATCGACTGATGGCTATAAATTTTCACCCGATACAATATGGCAACGAGAACTCGAAGCATCATTTTTTTATGAAGATACTCCTGATCAGGCAAAAGCTAGCGAAGATGTTAAGATTGATATGGAAGCGCAAAATCCAATGGATCGTTTGGTTTGCGGTGATGTTGGATTTGGGAAAACTGAAATTGCAGTGCGTGCCGCATTTAAAGCAGTGCAAGATGGAAAGCAGGTTGGTATCCTTGTTCCAACAACAATTTTAGCTGAGCAGCATTACAATACTTTTAAAGATAGACTTACACAATTTCCAGTTCGTGTCGCTGCGCTTTCAAGATTTCAAACTAAGAAAGAACAAAAAGAAATTGTAAAACTTTTAGAAGATGGTCAGCTTGATGTTTTAATTGGAACGCATAGATTAATTTCTAAAGATGTAAAGTTTAAAGATCTTGGTTTGCTTATCATTGATGAAGAACATCGTTTTGGTGTTGCTGCAAAAGAAAAGCTGCGTCAGGTAAAAGTAAACGTTGATACGCTTACTCTAACTGCCACTCCAATTCCTAGAACATTAAATTTATCTTTGCTTGGTGCGCGTGATCTTTCTATAATTGCAACACCTCCGCCAAACAGACAACCGATTTTTACAAACGTTTCCACTTTTGATGCGCTTAAAATCCGTGAATGGATTATGAATGAACTTAAAAGAAACGGACAAATTTATTTCGTTCACGATCGTGTTCAATCGATAGATAAACTGTCTGATTACATTCGTAGATATGTTCCCGAAGCTAAAGTTGCTGTTGCGCACGGACAAATGAAACCATCCCAGCTTGAGGAAGTTATTCATGGTTTTCTCAATCGTAAGTTTGATGTTCTGTTATCAACAAAAATTATTGAATCTGGAATTGATATACCAAACGTTAACACAATAATTGTAAATCGTGCTGATAGATTCGGGCTAGCAGAACTTCATCAATTACGCGGAAGAGTTGGAAGAAGCGACAGACAGGCGTATGCACATTTTATAGTTCCATCTTTAAGTGGAATTACAAAAAAAGCTTTGCGCCGTTTGCAGGCAATTGAAGAATACACTGAAATCGGTTCGGGATTTAATGTTGCAATGCGTGATCTTGAAATTCGTGGTGCCGGTAATTTGCTTGGAACCGAGCAAACAGGATTTATTAGCGATGTTGGTTTTGATCTTTATGTTAAGTTGATAAACGAAGCTGTTGAGGAATTAAAATATCAGGATTTTAAAGAAGTATTTAAATCTTTGCCAAAGATTGAAGAAAGAACTGATCCAACAATTGATACATTTTTTGAGATTGGAATTCCTGTTACTTATATGCCTGAACAAATGGATCGATTAAACTTTTACACAGCATTATATTCAGTTAAAAGTTTATCTGAGATTGAAGAGCTAAAAGAAGAAATGCTGGATAGGTTTGGCGTTCTTCCAGAAGTTGTAAAACGATTAGTTCTAACTGCAACTCTAAAATTCTATTCTTCTTTTGCTCTGTTTGAGCGAATTGCAGTCCAGAGAAAAAATATATTTATAATTCTTCCTCGTGGAGAAAAAGAAGATTACTATAAAGTACGTTTTGTTGAGTTGATGAGGTTTATAATGGATCATTATAAAGACAAAGTAAAATTCAATCAGCAAAAAGAAGTAATGAAACTTGTAATTGAAAATAGATTTGAAAAAGCGGAAGACATTCTTTCTTATCTTATTACATTTTGCGGAAGAGTCGCGAAACTGTTTGGTAATGAAGTAAAAATTAAAGTGGAAGTAGAAGAAGCGGCTTAGTTGAAAATTCTAAAATTCAATAACCAAAACACAAACATAAAAAGCAGGGCAGCTTGTGATTTGGAATTTGGAATTTGAATTTTGTTTTTTGTTAATTAACTCTCATAATCCACAACTCTGCGCTCATATCGTACTTCGCTAAGCCATTTTTTTATTTCTTCGTGATCGGGATGAATTTGATATTGATGTAATGCTTCTTTCGTTGTAAACTCTGAGTACAGTACAACATCACACGAATCTTTTTCCTTACTGAAATCGAAACCAACTTCTACTTTAAGCAGACCATCAACTTTACTTTGCATTGCAAGAAGTTTTTCTTTTAAGATTTGTGCATTGGTTTGTTTATCATTTTCATAAGCACTTTCATTCAAGCGCCAGAGTACAATGTGTTTGATCATAATATCCCAATTGTAAACACAAGTGCTTTATCGTTATAATCGTTAAATGTCATTATGTACTCAACATTAATAAAAAGCTGAATGTTATATGTGTGCAGAATTCTTAATCCCGCACCTAAGCCAAGTTCAATTCCGTCAGCATCTTTTTCAATGTTTGTGGGATAATAATTATAAGGGTCGTAGAGCATAGCCTCTTCGTGTGCAACCCAATGAAATCCTAATGAGCCGCCGACGTAAGGACAGAAATCGGTTTTGGAAAACAAATAATTGCCATACAAATTAATTGCAAATCCATCGCGAGCGCCTCCCATCATACCAATTGCATAATCCTGAATTTCATAATCTAAATACAAATTTAACGTGAATGATTTTTTATCGTTATCATAACCATCCGAAGGAAAAAGATATCCAAAACCAACACCAAAATTAAATCGTGATGCTCTGCGTAATGTTTCTATAGACTCCTGTCCAACAACATTTCCAACCTCTGTATTCGCAGAAAACGGAGTATGTTTAGAAACGCTTATTGCAACACGTTTCATAACAGCATCAATATCTTCCACGTTTACAGCTGTTGCACTTTCGGATAAAATGTTTCTTCCGGTTTCCGTGTCAACTAAAATGTATTGTACAATAATTTTTTCACCAAGCGGATTGAGTTTGCAAAGAAGCACTTCCTTTGCGTTAAGTTTTTCACCAATTTCTTTTGCACATTCTTCATCTGTGCAATCTTCATTACCCAGAGCATTAAAGGTTTTCTTTTCGGAGATAACGCTTAACTTATTTGTTTTGCCTAACTCCATTCTTAAGATTGATTCCGCAGTTTGAACTGAGGCCAAATCAATTCCGTTTGAGATAATTGGCAGTAACGCAATTTTGATTGAAGTAATATCTTGTGCTTTTGTTGAAAATACTATCGATAAAACGATAAAGAGTGCTGCTATTGTTTTCATCACGCTTCCCTATAGATGATAATTGATATCCGAAACATAGTTGCAGCGCACTAAATCCACAACTTATTTAATCGGGTATTATATATTAGACAGGTAAAAACTATTCTTACAGTATGTTGGTTTCATCCTCAAGCCAGGAAATAGCTTCCTCTTCAACCACAAAAAGTTTAACGTAGTAACCGGCGTTTCTTAAAACTGTTTCAATAAAATCGTGAGATTTGTCGTTTGGGCTTGTAAGCATTGCAATTTTGTTTGATGGATTCGGTTCAAGGCGTTTCATCTCCTGATTTGCAAAAATATAGTTTGCGTTTATACTTTCAACATTAACAGAATTTTGCAAATCATATAAAAAACGTGATATGTTTTTTAATCCACCCAGATGCAGCGCTTCGGCACCGAGGCGTTCTGCAAGAGATCGTGTCATGTTTTCATTAATACGAAGCAAAATGTATTTGCCGGAATCAGAGACCTTTATTTCGTAATTCATTTCAGCCTCCTAAAATTTGTTTATAAAAAAGTTATTAAGTCATTACTTCAACTTATTTATAATTAAACTTAGTGTAATTTTTTTATAAGCACAATCACTTAATAAATTATCTGTGTCTTTCTAATCTTATTGTAATTATATCAATCTGTAAAATATTATTAAAAGCATTCCAAGCTTACCAATTAGACTAATAAATTCATTTTTTTGCCACTTAAAGTTTGTTTATTTTTTGCTCTGTTAATTTTGCTTATCCAACAAGAAAGGTATTCCCAATGGCATACAGAGATCAGCAAAAATATTTGGATTTTCTCAAAAGATTTGAGAATAAAATGGATCGTAACGAATTTGAGGATTACAAAAAGTTTGTAAAACGACAAAAAGATGATGAAGATTTTGATACTGTTTCGATGAAAAGGCTTAAAGATCTTTATGATAAGTTTTATGTTCCGGTTGATAAATCTAAGTACGATCAATTATTCAAGAAAAGCAACGAATCAGAAAATTGAACGTCTAAAAAACAGTCGTTTTAAAATTATAAATTAAAAATACAGTGCTCATTCCAAATTAGAGGTAATAATGAATTTCAAACTGCTTAATAAAGTTATTGCAGGAATTGTTTTTATAATTTCTTTCATTGTACTATTTATGACAGTGCAGCCGTCAGTTTCCTTTTGGGATTGCGGCGAGTTTATAGCTGCATCAGTCTCACTACAAGTACCACATCCTCCGGGAACACCATTCTTTTTACTATTAGGAAATATTTTTTCAAAACTGCCAATCGGAGAAAATCTTGGCTTTAGAGTTAATATGATTTCCGTTATATCATCGGCTCTATCTATCCTGCTCCTTTATCTTATTGCTGTAAAACTTATTGAAAACTATAAGGGTAAAAAAGCGGATAATATGTTTGATGCAATAGCAACTTATGTTTCTGCAGCGATTGGTGCGCTTGCTTTTTCTTTTAGTGATACTTTTTGGTTCAACGGTGTTGAGGCGGAAGTTTATGCGTTCAGTACTTTTCTTTTTGCTGCTGTTACTTATTTAATTATGCGATGGAATGAACGCGCTGATAATAAAGACAGTGAAAAATATATTTTAATGATTGCATACCTAACAGGTTTATCAACCGGCGTGCACTTGATGAGTGTTCTTGCTCTCGTTCCCGTTGTTATGATAATTATGTTTAAAAAATATGTTAATGATGAGGAATCACTAAAGAAAACGGGTTATATATTTTTAGGACATGCGGTTGTCATTTTATTGCTTGCTGTTTTCTGGTGGAGTTCTCAAAAATCCCAAACCGCGCCATCAATGGAAGAGTATAAAGACTTTGATACAAAGTTTAAACTTTTTATTGCAGGAATTAGTGCTTTAATAATGGGTGTTTATTGGAAGAAGATTTTTACCAGAAACTCTTTTTATATGCCTTTGATAATTGGAGGCATTGCTTTGTTTGCAACTTATCCAGGCGTTGTAAAATATCTTCCGGAACTTATGACTTATATAGGTGGAGATAATATTGCGACTGAAATAATTATTCTCGTATTGCTCTTTGCCGGTCTTGGTTATGGTGTTCACTATTCAAGAAAAGAATCCAAACCAACATTACATCTTACATTTATGTCTTTCATATTTGTACTGGTTGGATTTATGACGTTTGCAATGGTTATCATTCGCTCTAATCAAAATCCACCAATGAATGAAAATGCGCCAGACACCTTTACTGAGCTTGTTAAGTATTTAAATCGCGAGCAGTACGGCGACTTCCCTACTTTCAAAAGAAGATTTGCAACCGAACCGCACCAGCAAATAGTTTACACGGGTTATTCTTCAGACCTTGATTTCTTCTACTCATATCAAATGAATCATATGATGACAAGATACTTGTTATGGAATTTTGCAGGACGTGAAGGATGGGTGCAGGATCAGGGTGCGAACATTGCTCCATTTAATGGTATCGGAAATATTTTTGGAAAACTTATTGGAGTAAATTTTGCCGGAGAGGTAAAAGATTCATTATTTGGAATTCCTTTCTTACTTGGTTTACTTGGAATATATTTTCACTTCCGCAAAGATTGGAAAATGGCTGCCGTGTTTATGATAATGTTTATTTTGATGGGACATTTAACAGCGTTCTATCAAAATCAGCAGCAGCCGCAGCCAAGGGAAAGAGATTACTTTTACGTTGGAGCCTTCTTTGTTTATGCAATTTGGATTTCAATCGGTCTTAGAGGCTTAATTGATATCATCCAGGCAAAAATTAAAAGTGCTTCTGTGCGCAATGCTGCCGCTTATGCAGTGCTTGCTGTTGGAATAGTTTTGGTTCCTGTTAAAATGTTACAGGCCAATTATTTTACTCACGATAGATCAAACAATTGGGTTCCATGGGATTATTCCTATAATCTTTTACAAAGCTGCGCACCCAATTCTGTTCTCTTTACAAATGGCGATAACGATACCTTCCCGCTTTGGTATTTGCAGGATGTTGAAGGAGTAAGACGCGATGTTAAAATTGCAAATTTAAGTTTGCTTAATACGGAATGGTACATATCCCAACTAAAAAATAATGATCCTTATAAAGTTGGTACCGTTAAAATTCGTTTAAGTGATCAGCAAATAAAAGATGTAAGACCAATTCAATGGTCGGCGCGCAATATTACTGTCCCGCTTCCAACACCAAGCAGTACTGTTTCTTTTTCTGATATTATGCAGCAGTTTAGTTTACGTGATACTTCTATACTTAAACAAGGTTCAATAAGCTGGACAATGAATCCAACGCTTAATTATGGTAATGTTCAAGCCGTTCGTGTACAGGATTTGATGGTTAAAGAAATTGTAGAAGCAAACAATTGGGAACGACCAATTTACTTTGCCGTTACTTGCTCTGAAGACAGCAAGATTGGTTTGAGTGATTATCTAAGAATGGAAGGAATGGCTTTCCGTCTTGTTCCTGAAAAGCGCAGGGCGAATGATGAGTTTATAGAACCGAATGTCTTGCAAGCAAATCTTAAAGAAGCCGTTGGTTACAGCAGAGATTATCAACCAGGATTTAAATTCCGCGGATTGAATGATCCAAATATTTTCTTTGATGATAACCACAAGCGAATGGTGCAGAATTATAGAAATGCCTTTTTAAGATTAACACTTTATTACATCGGACAGGGACAAAATGATCTTGCTATAAACACATTGGATGTTATGGATGAAAAGCTTCCTAACAAATTAATTTCTATGGATTACGGATTGTTATATGAAATAAGTAATCTTTATTTGCGTGCTGGTGCTAAAGATAAGTTCAATAAATTTTCTGAAGAAGTTGAGAAGCAAGCATTAGCAAAATTGGAAAAAGATCCAACGGATGTTCAATCTTACTACAATCCGTACAGAATCTTAATTGATGTGTATGAAGCACAGGGAAGAAATGATAAGCTTTTAGAAGTTTGGCAAAAACTTGAATCAATTTTCCCGGAAGATCCGAATGTGAAAGCAAACATTCAAAAATATAGAAATCTTGTTCAGGGAATTGATACAAGCAAAGTAAAATAAGTTATATCATTGCCATTCCCGCGAAGGCGGGAATCTATTTACTTTGTATCTGGATTCCCCTTTTTCGGGAATAGCTTTTTTAAAGACATCTTCAATATTTTTTATGAAAATCTTAATTCTTGCACTTTCCGGAATAGGTGATGCGTTGATGTTTACTCCCGCACTAAAATTACTACGCCAATCACTTCCCTCTGCGCAGATAGATGCTCTTGTAATGTTCAGGGGAACAAAAGAAATTTATGAAACAAATCCAAACTTTAACAAAGTAATACATTTTGATTTTCTAAAAGAAGGCACAGTAAATTCTTTAAAGTTTGTTTTATCATTAAGAAAAAAATATGATGCAACAATAAATGTTTACCCATCAAACAGAAAAGAATACAATGTTATAAACTTTTTGATTGGTGCAAAGAAACGAGTTGGTGTGGAATATCTTAGATTGAATAACCAAAACTTTGGCTGGCTTAACAATGTTACCGTTTTAGAAAATGATAAAACACATAACGCTCAAACAAACATTAATCTTGTAGAAAAACTACTAAACAAAAAGTTTGATGAAGAACCGGCGATGGAAATTCATTTTTCTAATGATGACAAAGAATTTGTCGATAGTTTTTTAAAAGAGAAAAATATTTTAGAAAATGATTTTGTTGTTGGATTTCATCCCGGCTGCGCAACATTAAAAAATCATATTAAACGCAGATGGGAACCGGAAAAGTTTGCTGAGCTTGGAAAGAAACTCATCACAGAAAAAAACGCAAAAGTATTTTTGTTTGGCGGATCCGAAGAAGAAGAATTGAAATCATCAATCAACAAAAAGATTGATTCTAATAGCTCTTTTGTAATTACAATAGAAAAGTTTTTACAGAGCATTGCAATTATGAAGCGATGCAATGTATTCGTTACAAATGACTCTGCGCTTATGCACGTTGCTTCTGCATTAGGATTAAAAGTAATTGCTATAATCGGACCAACAAATCAGCATTACATTCATCCATGGAAAACCGAACACAAAATTGTTTCATTGAATTTGGATTGTGCCCCATGCTTTTTCTACTCGCCAAAACCACTAACCTGCTCACGCACAGATGTACAATTTAAGTGCATAAAAGAATTAGATGTTGATATTGTCTGGAATAATATTTTTCAAAAAGGAGAGCTACATTGGATTGGTTAAAAGAAATTAATGCAGCAGTTACTATCTGTGATAAGCAGGGAATAATTGTTTATATGAATGAAAAATCAGAAAAAGTATTTAAAGACGATGGCGGAAAAAATTTAATAGGCAGCAATTTATTCGGCTGTCATCCTGAACCTGCTTTAACAAAATTAAAAGAAATGTTAGCAGATGGAAGTACAAATGTTTATACGATAGAAAAAGACGGAAAGAAGAAAATTATTTACCAAGCTCCATGGTTTAACAAAAATGCTTTTGGAGGATTGATCGAAATATCTTTCAACATTCCAGATGAAATGCCGCACTTTATTAGAAAGCAATAATAGCCGGACTCTCCTAAAGTTGTTTCGTTTATCTTAGAATGTGCGCTGTGTTTCTTTTACGCATCAAAACCACTAGCCTACTCATGCACAGATGTGAAATTAAAGTACAAAAATGAATTGGATGTTGAAATGGTTTACAAAAATATTAGCATCCTGTCACGCTGAGCGAAATCGAAGTGTGGCCATTACTAATACTATTTGATGTTTATAATTTAGATTTCAAATACTCTAAAATCTCATCAACGCTCTCACAGCATTTAGTCAAATCAGTTCCCCTTTTTTCAAGAAGCATTTGCTTGTTCATTACATCAACAATTTCTTTCCACATATTAGAATGGCAAATTATTGGTTTAGGCTGCTGAAGATTCTTATTTGCATACTCCCAAATGGCAGCAAACTCTAATAATGTTCCTGTTCCACCTTGCAGAATAACATAAGCATCACCAAGCTCAATAAGCTTAGTAATTCTCTCAAAAAGTTTTTGTTCTCTAACTTCAATTGTTATGTAAGGATTAGGTTCCGATTTCCATGCTTCGATTGTAATTCCGTAAACCAATCCACCATTATCAAATGCTCCTTTTGAAGCGGCTTCCATAATTCCGCCATAACCGCCAGAGCATATGTTAAATCCATTTTTTGCTAAAGATGCGCCGAGTTGATAAGCAAATTTATATTGTGCATCATTCATTGGTGGAATTGCACTTCCGAAGATAGTAACTGTTTTATTCATAATATTTAAAATTGTATGACATAAAATAAAAAAACCCGATTCATTTCTGAATCGGGTTTTACCTGTTCCTTATATTTCATTTACTGAGCATTCGAACCAACAATATTTACACTAACTTCTATATTTTCAGAAACTTTTTGTCCGACCAACTTATTTTGTACACCATAATCAGAAAGCTTAACATTAAATTTCGCCTGCACACCAAGCAAATCGCCAGCGGCACGCATTTTTGTTTGTTCGCTTTCATCAAGATATGTTAAAGTTGCATCCGCAGTAACTTCTTTTGTTACTCCGTGCATTGTATAGTTTCCGGTTATTTTTGCAGTTAACTTATTATCTGCAGCTGATTTAACATCACTTACTTTCTTTATTTCAAATGATATTTCAGGATATGATTCTGTATTTAGCCAACCAGCGCTTTGTAAATGTCCATCACGCATTTCAATTCCAGTTTTAATTGATGCAACAGAAACTATAACTTTTCCTTTAAGTGTTTTTAGATCACCAACATTAAATGTTATGCTTCCCTTTACATCGTTACTTAAGCCGGTTATATCCTCCAGGGGAGTTGTGCTGAAAAATGTTGCTTGATTTTTGTTATCAGCAAAATTAAATGTTTGTTCGCCGCTTCCTTTAACTTTAAAACCTTGGGCAAATAAGGATGCAGTAAATACCATTATTACTGCAAAGATTGAGAGAGTTTTTTTCATTTTGTTTCCTTTCGTTTGTTTCTTAATAAATAAATTAAAATTCCTGATAAAAAAACAACTACTCCTGTTATTGACGCTGTTGAAATTATTTCCATTATAGATGTCATTCCCGATGGAAGCAAGCCAAAAACAAATTTATCGACATAGTCTTTGTTTTCAACTCCAAGCATCCTATCGAGGTCAGTGGTTTTATCTACCAGAACCTGAGTTTTTGTAAAAACCTCAGCTCCTTGTGAGTACCAATAGAATAACGTTAATGCAATTAGAATAATTCCAATTATTAAGACATATTTTTGATTTTTGTTCATTTTGTTCTCGCTTATTGTTTTTAATTCAAGATGAATATTTAATTGCTCGTTTGAATTAGTTAAATTTGAATCTGAAAAGGGACTTAAATTGAAAACTTAATTTTTCAAATCGCTTTTATATGTTATAACACATAATAATAATAATCAAGTCCTTTTCTTGTTAATTTAAATTTTGTAGGATAGATCACAAATGAACGTAACTTACGATATTACCATAGTTGGCGGGGGCATTGTTGGAACAGCAATAGCGCTTTCAATTCTAAAAGAGAAAAATGTAAACTTGCTTTTACTAGAAGCTGAATCTTCTCTTGCAACTCATCAGACAGGAAATAATAGTGGAGTTATACATTCTGGATTATATTACAAAACAGGTTCGCTAAAAGCAGCAAACTGCACTTTAGGCAGGGATATGATGTATGCTTTTTGCCAGGAACATAATTTGCCTTATGATAAATGCGGAAAAATTGTTGTGGCAACAAATAAGGAAGAAATTCCTGCTCTAAATATGCTGGAAGAACGCGGTAGAGCAAATGGGCTATCCGGATTAAAACGATTATCTGCTTCACAAATTAAAGAATACGAACCACATGCTAATGGAATTGATGGCTTGTTTGTCCCGCAAACTGGAATTGTAGATTACGTTGCCGTTACAAATAAATATGCTGATTTGATTCGTGAAAAACGCGGCGAGATAAAAACTAATTCCAAACTAAAATCGGTTAAAAGAGATGGAAAAGATTTAATTCTTTTTACCGGGCAAGAAGAATATCGGACAAAGTTTGTTGTTAATTGTGGTGGGTTGCAATCGGATAGAATTGCAAAAATGTTTGGTGTTGATCCCAAGTTGCAGATAATTCCATTTCGCGGTGAGTATTATCAACTTAAAAAAGAAAAACAATATTTAGTTAAGAATTTAATTTATCCTGTTCCGGATCCGCAGTTTCCTTTTCTTGGCGTGCATTTTACAAGAATGATTAATGGCGGAGTTGAAGCAGGACCAAATGCAGTGCTTGCATTTAAACGCGAAGGCTATAAGAAAACAGATTTTTCTTTTCAGGATGTACTTGAAATGAAACTTTATCCAGGTTTCTGGAAGATGGCTGCTAAATATTATAAAATGGGATTCCAGGAGTTTAGAAGATCATTCAGTAAAGAATTGTTTGTGAAGTCTTTACAAAAACTTATTCCTGAAATTCAATATGATGATATTGAGGCTGGCGGTGCAGGCGTTAGAGCGCAAGCACTAGAGCGAGATGGAAAACTTGTTGATGATTTTAGAATTGTTGAAGCAGAAAGAATGATTCACGTTTTAAACGCACCTTCTCCGGCAGCAACCGCGTCTTTAAGTATCGGAAAAACAATTTCTGAAATGGTAATTAAACGATTTAACGAAGAAGTAAAATAATAATTGATGAAACAGGATTTATTAATCACAATTTCAAGTTCACTTGAGAAATCAAATCTTATTGAAATAAGAAAAGATTTTTCTGAACTGCTGTCTTCAATTAAAAAGAATAAAAGCAAGAATATTGTTTTGGGAAATGGGTTTGCATCGGTTCCAAAAGAATTTTTACTTGGTGAATTAAATCAAATTTTGGAAACTCATACTATCGAACGAACTAAATATTATATAAAACGATTGAAGAAAAGTTTAACCGAAACAAAACATAGTAAAATAAATGATTTGAATCTGAATCGATGGAAAGAATATGATGATATTATTACAGATAGCTTGTGGATATTAACTAAACGTGATAATTCAGGTGTCCATCACGCAGGATATTGGGGAAATTTTATTCCGCAAATCCCAAATCAGCTGTTAAGACGTTATACAAAAAAAGGTGAGTGGGTTTTAGATCCATTTTTAGGCAGCGGAACCACATTAATTGAAGCACAAAGACTTGAGAGAAATGCTGTTGGGGTTGAACTATCAAAAAAAGTTTTAGATCAAACGAAAAAGAACATCGTAAAAGAAGCTAATCCAAATAAAGTAAAATTAGAATTTATAAATGGCGATAGTGCTTCGGTTGATTTAAAAAGTACTCTATCAACGTTTGATATAAAATCATTTCAGTTTCAAATATTTCATCCGCCTTACTGGGATATAATAAAGTTTAGTAATAATAAATCTGATTTATCAAACGCAAAATCGATTGATGATTTTTTAAATAGTTTTGGAAAAGTATTGGATAATTGTCTTCCATATCTTGATAAAAAAAGATATGCGGCTGTGGTTATAAGCGATAAATACTCCGGTGGTGAATGGATTCCTTTAGGATTTTATGTTATGCAGGAAGTTTTAAACCGCGGAATGATTTTAAAATCAACAATTGTAAAAAATTTTGAAGAAACAACTGCAAAGCGCAATCAAAAAGAGCTGTGGCGTTACCGAGCATTGGCAGGTGGATTTTACATTTTTAAACACGAGTACATTTTTGTTTTTCAAAAGAAATGAAATACAATAATTTATTGTTACAAATAACTCTTAAAGGTTTGAACAATAAATTAAAAACAATATTTTTACATTAAGCACACTAATTAAGAATGACAAAACAAGAATACATAAATTACTGGCTTTCGACTTCTAAAGAAGATTTGGAAACGGCTTTGTCTTTGTTTGAATCTGGCAAGTATGTGTGGTCTTTATTTATTGCACATCTTGCATTTGAAAAATTGTTAAAAGCTTTTTGGGTGAGGGATAACGAATCAAATTTTCCACCAAGACACATGATTTAAACCGAATTGCAAAAGAAACTATTTTGATTATTACTGATGAAGAAAAAGAATTTTTAGCAGAAGTTTCAGCCTTTAATCTTTAAGTCCGATATCCAGATTATAAAAAAAGATTTAATGAAAAATGCACTAAAGATTTTGCAGATAATTATCTAAAAGATATAAAGGAATTATTCAAATGTATTCTAAAGAAAATCTAGAAAGTATAATAACTCGATTTGTTAACCTGATAAAAAAGGATATAGCTGTTGATCAAGTGTATTTGTTTGGTTCGTATGCAAAAGGTACGCAAAGTGAGTATAGTGATATTGATTTGGCAATTGTTTCAAAAGACTTTGAAGGGACAAGATTTTTTGATAGAAAAAGACTTTTAAAATATCTTGTAAAAATTAACACAGACATAGAACTACACACATTTAAAACAGATGAATTTACCGCAGATGATCCTTTTGTTGATGAAATTATTAAAACCGGCTTAAGGATTAACTAATTTACGTTTTTTATAAGTATAATGTTTTGGGATGGCATATCAATTAAATCAGATTGAATCTGAACTTAAAAAACGTCTTTCATATCCATACAAATGGGGACAAAAACAAAACGATATTTTTGACAAGCAAACCAATTTTATTTATCATACGTTTTTATTTGAAGAATTACTAAAAGAAATTGAGAAAAGATTTAAATCAGAAAAAGATTTTGATCTTTACTTTAATTACACAATAAATAGATGGTACAACTTCTGGTCGGCACAAGCTGTTGAAAATATTTTTTGTTCATTACCAAATGTAAAGCCGGCATTAGACAGCAAAGACAGACTTGTTGATTTTACAATTCAGGATGAATCGTTTGATCACAAAACATCCATCTATCCTAAAAACTTTCCGTACAAAGTTGATGAAGCAATTAAGAAAACTGATGAATTGATTAAATGGTTATACAAAAATCAATCTCAGCAGCAGAGAAAACATTTAAAGAACAGATTGTTTGTTGTTCTTTACGCACACGATGGCGAGCATTGGAAATTGAAATCACAAATAATGTGGCTTAAAGAAAGAATAGAAAAATATATGCTGGGCTTTAATCCAAACTATCTAATGAAATTTAATTTCGAGAAGGATAAAGAAACACTTTCTGATGTTATTTGGGCTATAAAGAATGACAAGTGATTTTAAGTGATTAAAAATTATTATCTTGATCCTATCAATAGAGACGATAATGAAAAACATAAATGAAATAAAAGAACTGCTTCAAAAAAATAAAATTGATCTTTTGATGAGATATAATCTTAGAAGTATTGCTCTTTTGAATCAATAACAAGAAATAAAGCTACAGAAAAAAGTGATGTAGATATTCTGGTTGATTTTGAAAAACCAATCGGATTGGAATTTGTGCTTCTTGCTGATGAGTTGGAAGAAATTTTATGAGTAAAAGTAGATTTAGTAACGCGGAATGCTTTAAAACCAAAAATGTATGAACATATTAAACAAGATTTGCAATATATCTAGTCAAATTTTATTTGGTGATTTTGTGGTAAGATATTTTTACAGGTTGGCGTCAAGTGAAATAGCCACTAAAACGCTAATTCACAAAATCCCACAAAAAAATGTTCCAAACTATAATTAAATAATTGTCTTTACTTTTCCCGCCAATTCTGGCATAAGAAATTTGTTCTCAAACACTTATTTTATTGAAGTAGTATTTAGCTTTACTTATTTTTAATCAGACAAAAACATAAAGAATTAAGACAATGAAAAAATTATTATTATTCTCGATTACGTTGATTATCGCAATCACTTTTTTAAGCTGTGGTGATAGCAGCAAAGATGACTCTGATAACTTAGGTAAAGAATCAACTTCGGATTTTCAGAAAAGATATGGAATTAAATCCGGCGTGATTGAATACATAATCACCGGTTCGCAGGAAGGAACTAAGACTCTTTATTTTGATAGCTGGGGAATGAGACAAGCTGAATATACGCGCTCTGTTTTAAGCGTTGGCGGTTTTACAAAATCACTAAATCTTGTAAACATTATTGATGGTGAATTTCAGTATATGATTAACATCGATCAGAGTAGCGGAACAAAAACAAGAAACCCAATATTGAAATCTATCGAGCAGTTAAGAGATCAAAAAGGATTTAATGAATTTGGCGAACAAATGCTCTTAAGTATGGGTGCAAACAAAATTGGTTCAGAAACATTTCTTGGTAAAGACTGCGATGTTTATGAAATGAAAAGTACCGGAACAAAACTATGGGTCTGGGAATGGCTGACTCTAAAATCTGAAACCAAATCCGGTGGAATAGATATTAACCTTACAGCCACAAGAATTAATGAAGGCGGTTCTGTTCCTAAGGAAAAATTTAAGATTCCGGAAAAAGTAGTTCTGAACGAAGTTGATATTGATAATATCGAAAATGAGATGAGAGAAGAAAATAAATGATTTCGTTTCTTCCGATTGGCGGCGGAAATGAAATTGGTGCAAACAGCTACTACTTAAATTTTAACGGCAACGGAATTATTCTTGATTGCGGAATTCATCCACAGAAAACAGGATTAGCTTCTCTTCCCAACTTTGATTTAATAAAAGATAAATCAGTTGATTCTTGTTTAATCTCCCACGCCCATCAGGATCATATTGGTTCACTTCCCTTTCTTGTAAAAAATTTTCCTTACGTAAAGATTATAACAACTCCGCAAACAAGGGCACTTGCAGAACTTACGCTTCATAATTCCGTTTCTATCCTTAAAAAAGAAATTGAAGAAGATGATTTCGAATTTTATTCACACGATGAAGTTGACTTATTAATCAAGATGATCGAGTACAAAGAATATCAAAACGAGTTTGAACTAAATTCGTTTCATCAATTTAAGGATTCAAAAGTTACAGCAACCTTTTATAATGCTGGGCACATTCTTGGTTCGGCAGGAATTTTTTTAGAGCACAATGATTATAAAATATTTTATACTGGAGATATTAATCTTACAAATCAAACTTTACTGCCAAAAGCAAAACTACCAGAAACAAAAGTTGATACATTAATCCTCGAAACAACTTATGGAGCAACAGATTCTGATTTACTTTTAGACTGGAACACAGAATCACTACGCTTTGCAAAAGAAGCCAATAACATTTTAAATAACGGCGGATCAATTCTTATTCCTGTTTTTTCACTCGGCAAGATGCAGGAAATACTTGGCACAATATGGCAGTTGATGCAAAAACGAAAACTTACAACTGTAGATGTTTACACAGGCGGACTTGGTACAAAAATAAATAGAGCTTACGATTACAATCGTTTTGTTACAAACAGAGTTGATGAAGAATTTGAACTTATTTCAATTCCACAAAAAGATTACTACGAAATTTCCAGTCCAGAAGAATTCTTTAAACATCCCTGCATTGTGCTTGCTTCAAGTGGAATGATGATTTCAGGTACTTCCTCTTTTACCTATGCAAAACGATGGCTAAAACAAAAAGATTCCGCAATCTTTACAGTTGGCTATATGGATACTAAAACTCCAGGTTATGTAATAGCAAATTCTGAACGCGGAAATAAAATCCAATTAACCGGTTTTGATGAGCCAACAGAAGTTAGCTGCGCAACTAAAAACTTTAAATTTTCTGCTCATGCAAGAAGAGAAGATTTGTTAAAAATTGTTGATAAGTTAAAACCCGATAGTGTAATCTTAACACACGGTGATGAAGATGCATTGGATTGGATGGGCAGTTCAGTCCTTAAAAAAAATAAAAACATAAAAGTTCAAATCGCTAAAGTGGGAAAGGAAATAAAAGTTTTTTAATTGCCAATTACTTTTTACTTTCCGTGCCAGACAATTGTTTTCTGAACGCCATCTGCAAAAATACTGCCTGCTACAAATGCCTCTGTTCCGTCTGTCCATACTGCCCAATAATCTGTTTGTGAATCATTTAACGATTCTATCCTCTGCCAATCAGTACCGTTAAAATGATATACTGACCCCAAATTACCGGCAATAAATATATTAGTATCACTTGTTCCCCAAATTCCGTAAATGTATGCCGAAGTAATATTAAATATGTTTGTCCAGGAATGTTCTACATATTTATATACGCCGCCTTGCCCCACAGAATACAAAGTACCCGATGGACTTCTAAATAATTCTTCACCAAATTTTGCAAAACTCGTTGAATCTATTTTAGTCCAATCAGAATTTACTCTCTCAAAAAAGTAATAGGTCAAATCGCTCATATCTTCAAATGATCTATAACCAACTAAATAAGACACGCTTGCCCCTAGATTAACTGATTCGATATGAAAGGATTGACCCACTGGTACTTGAATATTAATAGAATCCTTTTGCCATGCACTGCCATTAAAACTATAAAGTGTGTTGTACCTTCCCCCTGCAATTATGTTAGATGCTGAAGAACCATTAATATCACGAAGTGAGCTTCCATTGTAAACATTAACTTTTCTCCAGGCGGTACCATCATAATGAATAATTAAGCTTGAATCTATAAAATTTGGTGGCGGGTTTGGGTTTGTCCTAAGCCTTTCTCCTGCTGCATAAATATCTGAACTATTAAAACCAAATATAGTAGTTAAATCAAATGCCCCTGGAATGTGGCCTCCTTTCGATTCACTGAGTACAACATCATTCCAATTATTTCCATCATAATGCCACATCACTCCATCATTGGCACTTGCATGTCCCACAGCATAAACATCGTTGGGAGAGCTACCCCATATATCATACATTATTGTTTGAAAAAATCCAGGATATGAAAGTGTGTCGGCTGTCCAGTTATATGTTCTAGGGTCTTTTGGCGGCTTTACATCAACGCTTTTGTCTTTACAGCCTACAACTAAAAGTAAAACAAAAAATGTAATGCAATAAATTTTCCTTCTTACCACAAAATCACCTTCTTACTTTGTTAATATCATCTTTTTTGTTTCAACAAATCCATTTGTAATTATTCTATAAAAGTATATGCCGCTGGATAAATTAGAGCCATCAAAAACTACATTATATTTCCCTGAATTTTTTTCTTCATTTACTAATGTCTCTATTTCTCTTCCAAGATTATCATAAACCTTTAAAGTTACATAACCTGAATTTATTATTTGAAAACTTATTACTGTTGAAGGATTAAATGGATTTGGATAATTTTCAATTTTATCCTCAACAATATTTTCACTATTCTGAGTTTTATTTTTTTGAAGTAAGCCATCAGAGAAAACAAGAACAAAGTCAGCATCAGAATAAGTTGCATCCAAAGAAAAATATGATTTTACATCATACCACAATATCCAATCTGTAAATCCTGAATTAGTGCCAGCATATTCGTAGTCCACAAACGTGGTTGTACCCCGATTTACAGTGCCTATTAATACCGGTTCGCTAGTAACTTGTTTTTTATATTTAGACCTTCTCCAAATTTGGTATTTTGTAACATAAGCGTTTGGATGCTCATTCCATATTACTGTGATAGGTTGATTTGGATCCGAAGAATTAAAGTGGAGATTTCTACTTGAGTTATTTGCTTTACCAATATAATAAGCCGTGTAAGTACTATGGTCATTCGGGCTAAAATAATAATTATAGCCTTGAGTGCTTCCATCACTCCAGTGGTTAAAAGAATAACTTATGCCATTAATTGAATTTGTAACTGCAGTTGCAGGAATGCTATCATACTGCAATAAAGTAGTTTGATATGGCGCATTATGTTGTATGTTGTTAACAGTAATTACACCACCCGTGGCACCCGAAAAACTGTTCTGGAAAGCTATATTATATTCATTCTTAAAATTTGCTTGAAAAGTATTGTTACCAGCAGAAATTGAAATTGTACGGTTTGTTGACCCAGTTGACCAGTTTTGAAATCTCTGCCAATAATTCAGAGCGATAGGTTTTTGGTCAATAGCTGAAAGACGATGTGGAAACCAAGGACTAGCCCAAGAATAGGTTTTTCCAACAGCAGGTATTGAAACATTGTTATAATCAACCGACATCAAACCATCAGCATTGAAACTATTTTTCAACGTGACACTGTAGTTTGTCCAAGGATACGAAACAATTGTTGCTGGTAAACCCCTCTATTATTATTTATATAGGTCACACTTCCATCATAAATGTTATATTTAATGTTGAAATCGGGCTGTTGGTTAACTACAGAAGGAATATTAATAGTAAAATATCGATCGCTATTAGTCCCATAAACTATTCTTACGACATAACTACCTGGATTTTTAATACTCCATGTTGGCGGTGGTGTATCAAATTCACTATCTCCAGAATTAAACGTTGCATTAACATCTGAACCAACATTCCCGATCCATGTTGGCTCGCTAGGATTAAAAATCCAAGTTGATGCTGAGTATCCATCATCAACTTGAACCCCTCCCTGATATAAAATAATATGGGCACTGGTAGGCCCGGCTCCAGCATTAACAATCTGCATCACCCATTCTTGTTGATGCGCTGTGATTTTTGAGACATATACAAATATGAAAAGAAAAATCAAAACTGAAAATCTAAAATTATTTTTTTGTACTTTTGAAAGATTATGTGGTCTCATTACTCTCTCTTTTTTAATAATAATGATATTTAAAAATAGTCAATAATTTGCTAATAATAATATTTATACTATAAAAATTTTATAGTTGCCAAACGCAACAGTTAATTATTCTTTGTATATTGAAATCAAATAAAATTCATTTTCCTTTTTTGATAGAAGGAAAGACAAAATTACATCTTACAAAATTTATCTCAGGAGGAGAAAATGTCCCGCTTGAAAAAACAAGTCCAGGATAAGATCGAAGCCTGGCGCCCCCGCACAACACGCCTTCTTAAAGAATTTGGTAACGTAAAAGTTGATGAGGTTGACATTGGTCAGATCATTGGCGGTGCCAGAGATATTAAAAGTCTTATCACAGATATTTCCTATCTCGATCCGTTTGAAGGAATTCGCTTCCGTGGATTTACAATTCCTGAAGTTTTGGAAAAACTTCCTAAAGTTCCCGGTGGAGAAATGCCTTTTGTAGAAGGATTCTTTTTCTTTTTACTAACCGGTGATATTCCTTCAATGGAAGATGTGCAGGAGGTTGCTGAAGAATTTAGAAAAAGACACGTTGTTCCTAAATATGTTTATGATGTTCTTAAAGCAATGCCTGCAGATTCACATCCTATGGTTATGTTCTCAACAGCTATTCTTGCAATGCAGCGCGAATCAGAATTTGTTAAAGAATACAATACCGGCAAGCTTAAAAAGAACGATTACTGGTCACCAACTTATGAAGATGGTTTAAATCTTCTCGCAAAACTCCCGGGTATAGCTGCATTCATTTATAGATTGAAATACAAAAATGGTAATTTGATTGAATCAGATTCTAAGTTAGACCTTGGTGGAAACTTTGCACATATGATGGGCATTGCAAAACCTTACGATGATGTTGCAAGAATGTATTTTATTCTTCACAGTGATCACGAAAGCGGAAACGTTAGCGCACACGCAGGTCATCTTGTTGCAAGCGCTCTTTCTGATCTTTACTATTCAATCTCTGCAATGACAAATGGACTTGCAGGACCATTACACGGTCTAGCAAACCAGGAAGTTTTAAGCTGGCTGCAGGGCGTTTATGACAGCATGGGCGGTAAAGTTCCGACAGAAGAAGAAATGAAAAAATTTGTTTGGGATACTTTAAAAGGCGGTCAGGTAATTCCGGGATTTGGTCACGCTGTTCTTAGAAAAACAGATCCGCGTTACCAGGCACAAAGAGAGTTTTGTTTAAAACATTTGCCAAACGATCCACTATTTAAATATGTTGATCTGCTCTTTAAAGTTGTTCCGCCGATTTTGTTGGAACAAGGTAAAGCAAAAAATCCTTGGCCAAATGTTGATGCCCAATCAGGTGTTATACAGTGGTATTACGGTTTAAAGGAATATGATTTCTACACCGTGCTGTTTTCTGTGGGCAGAGCGCTTGGCGTTGTTGCAAATATTATTTGGGATCGCGGTCTTGGTTACCCACTTGAAAGACCTAAATCTGTTACAACTGCAATGCTTGAAGAAGCTGCAGGAATAAAAAGTTAGACACTAATTTAAACTATTGTCATTCCGGACTTGCCTGTCTTTCGACAGGCTTGATCCGGAATCTTTATTTTAAAGACCTGATACTGTTACTACTAAAATTTAAACC
>JBBQSH010000019.1:0-35567 GCA_038214015.1 Ignavibacteriales bacterium
TTACTCACCAAATTGTGTTATAATCACTGAGACCGGAGAGATAATATACATTCATGGTAAAACAGGCAAGTATCTTGAGCTAACCCATGGTGAAGCAAAGATGAATATCTTTGAAATGGCACGTGAAGGATTAAAACAAGACCTTTCATCGACTATCAGAAAAGTTTTATCCAGCAAAAAGCAACTAACTGCTGAAGGAGTAAAAATAAGACCTAACGGAAGCACTCTTTTTATTAATCTTACAGTTAAACCAATCAAAGAACCGCCGGAAATGAGTGGCTACCTGTTAATAATTTTTGAGGATGTTCAAGTAGAAAAAAAGGTACCGGGTTCTAAAAAAATTCATTATGATAAAAGATCTGAAAAAAATATAAAAAATCTTGAGCATGAATTAAATGTTACTAAAGAAAATTTACGATCAACAATTGAGGAATTAGAGACAACAAATGAGGAACTGAAATCGACTAATGAAGAGATGCAATCAGCTAATGAGGAAATGCAGAGTTCGAATGAGGAAATGGAAACCTCCAAGGAGGAATTACAGTCTGTAAATGAGGAATTAATAACCGTAAATACCGAACTGCAGAATAAGAATGATGATTTATCGACACTTAATAATGACATGAAAAATCTGTTGAATAGTATTAACATTCCAACAATTTTTCTGGATAATAATTTAATTATTAAAAGATTTACTCATCATGCACCAAAGATTGTAAATCTAGTTGCTTCTGATACCGGCAGACCAATAAATCATATAGCAACAAATCTTAAGTATGAAAAGCTTATTGAGGATACAAAAGAAGTATTAAGAAGCCTTGTTACAAAAGAGGTTGAACTTCAAACTAACGATGGTACATGGTACCAAATGCGGATATCACCCTATCGCACATTAAGCAATGTAATTGATGGAGTTGTGATTACGTTTTTGGATATAAATAAAATAAAAATTGCTTCTGATGAGATAACAAAATTAAATCAGGAAATTCAGCTTGCACGCGATTTTTCCAATAATATTGTTGAAACACTTAAGGACTCACTTCTTATTCTTGATGATAAACTAAAAGTGCTATCCGCTAACAGAGCTTTTTATAAAACATTTAACACAATCAGTGAAAATACCGTAGGTAAATTTATTTATGAACTTGAAGATAATAATTGGGATATTCCTGAGCTGAGAAAACTTCTGGAAGAAATAATTCCGGATGCAACTTTTTTTGAAGCGTTTGAAGTTGAGTACAATTTTAAAAAAGGCGGAAAAAAGAAATTACTATTAAATGCCCGTGAGGTATTTCAGGGAGATAAAGAATCTGAACTCATCCTCCTGTCAATACAGTCTTAAGTAAAGAAAAAGAGGAATAAAAATGAAACTAATGAAAAAACAAACTGATAAAAGTGACAGTAAAAAAGTGAAGAAAAAAACTGAACCCGCAAAAGTAAAATCAAAAGAACCAGCGCAGTCGCGCGAAAAATTTGCCGATGTACAAAGGTTAGTTCAATTGCTGCAAGTTCATCAGACTGAATTAGAGCATCAAAACATAGAACTTAGAATTGCACACGAAGAATTGGAGGTATCAAGAAATAAATATGTAAACCTTTTTGATTTTTCACCAACACCATATTTTACTTTAAATAAAGATGGCATAATAACGGAAGTAAATTTAAGTGCAAGTAAAATGTTTGGATTTGATAGAAACAAATTAATTGGTAAGCGTTTTAATTCTTTTACGCCTGCAGATGAAAATGATATCTTTAATTCTTTTATCAATAAGATTTTTAATTCTCCTGAAAAGCACTCCTGTGAATTAAAAATCGTAAATAAAGTGAAGCAGCAGTTTCAGGTTCTATTAGAAGGTATAGAGGTGGAAGACGCACTGGAACCAGAAAAAAAATGCCAGGTTGCATTAATAGATATGACAGAATACAAGAAAATCGAAAATTCGTTAAAAGAGTCCAACGAGGAACTTAAAGAACTAAATGCAACTAAAGATAAATTTTTCTCAATTATTGCACACGATTTAAGAAGTCCTTTTCAGTCTTTGTTAGGTTTTGCAGAAATTCTATCAACTGAAATAGATTCTTTATCTAAAGAAGATATCGTATATTTTAGCAAAGGATTAAATGAAGATCTTAGAAATTTATATGGTCTTCTTGATAATTTACTTCATTGGTCAATGATGCAAAGAAACATGATTGAATTTAATCCTGTAGAAGTTGATCTTCTTGAATTAGTGAATAAAATAATTAGACTTTTACATCAAAGTGCAGAAAACAAAAATATCTCCATTTCTAACAACATTAATCCCGGAACTTTTGCTCATGCAGATCTTGATATGGTTCGCTTGGTTGTTCAGAACCTTATTATAAATGCGATCAAATTCACTAAAACTGATGGCCATATTATTGTTACAGCAGTTGACGAAGCAGATTTTGTACAGATAACTGTTCAAGATGATGGGATGGGAATTGATCCTGAAAGAGTTGCCGATATGTTCGGCTTCAACAAAATGTTTACGACTAAAGGAACTGAAGGAGAGCAAGGAACCGGACTTGGATTACCTCTTTGCAAAGAATTTGTAGAAAGAAACGATGGAAGAATTTGGGTGGAAAGTAAGCCGGGAAACGGATCAAAATTTGTGTTTAATTTGAAAAAATCAATTTCATAGTGTTGACTTCTGAAAAATGCAGTTTGTCATTCCCGTGCAAACGGGAATCCAGTAAATATTAAATAGATTCCCGCTTTCGCGAGAATGACTGTCAATAAGAAATTTATTTTTCAGAAGTCTCAAATAGTTAATAAAAGCGGTGGCTTAACTTAAATCATGATAAAAAAAATCAAAATACTGCTGGTTGAGGAAAATCGAATTCTACGTGAAGGCATTTCTTCCTTGCTTAAAAAGCAAACCGACATGAAAATTATTGCTAATGTTGTAAGTGCTGAAAATATTATGGAACAAATTGGGGCATTAAAACCAGACATAGTGCTGCTTGATCTCGGTTTTAGGGGTCAGAATAGTCTGCAGCTTGTTAAACAAATTATGGTGCAGTTTAAGGAAGCAAAAATTATTGGAATGAATCTTATTGAATTGCAAGCGGATGTTCTTGAATTTATACAGGCAGGAGTTTCAGGATTTATACTTAAGGATGCAGATACTATTCGTTTTATAAAAGCCATAAGAAAAGTTAATGGAGGACTTAAAGTCTTACCACCGCCATTAACGGGCTCGCTTTTTTCTCAGATAACTGAAAGTGAGAAAACCGAAAAAAAGGCAAGCATACTTAATCATTTGGTTCGAATGACAACCCGTGAAAAGCAGGTAATTAAATTAATTTCAGACGGTCTGACAAATAAGGAAATTGCTCAGGAACTTAACGTAGCAGTATATACTGCAAAAAGCCATGTTCATAACATACTTGAAAAATTATCACTTAGTACACGCGCACAAATTGCTAAATACGCTCATTTAAATGACCCCCCAAAAAATCCAAGCGATACAAATTCATTACTTGACGATTAACTAAACGTCTAATCTTTACCTCATCCACATGAGTTAATCCTTTTATCATCCCTTTGATCCATTGTTATAAGCATTAAATGGATGCATCTTTGGTTACAAAAGAAGTATAAAATGATAAAAGAAAATAAAGCTAAAACTGAAATTATTATAGCCTTTAGCGTTTTGCTCTTTGGGGCAGCAATATTTTTTGT
Organism: Ignavibacteriales bacterium; assembly: GCA_038214015.1. GTDB lineage: Bacteria > Bacteroidota > Ignavibacteria > Ignavibacteriales > Ignavibacteriaceae > IGN3. Next base: position 3,710 of record JBBQSH010000019.1, read on the forward strand.
GATAATGGAGGTTTTAACCGGAGTATTGATTTACTGAGAAGAGTAATAAAACCCTGTTCAATAAATCAAAACGATTTTTATTTAAGTTATTTAAAAAGGTTGTCAATCATTCATCCTTAAGTTTGAGGTAAATTATGAATCTTATACAATTACTATTTGGTGCAATTATCTTGTTCATAGCCTTCAGATTCTTCAGAAGCAGGATTAAATATTTTAAGGAGAGAAAAGAACTGGAAAGTTTATTTCTTTAATCATAAAAAGGCTCTTTGATTATTATTTGATATAAAAATGAACAATGGAAATAAAAAGAAAGAGATAAAACATGTTAAGTACGATTGTAAAAGTTCCAATTAGAATATGTTTATCCGGATATAAAAAATTATTAATTACATTATTTATTGTGACAATAAGTTTCCCTGTATCAGCTCAATTGTTATCGCCTTCAAAAATCCTATTAACTTTTTCTGAACCGATGTCCAGAGAAACTATTTTCGATCCGGCTAATTATCAGGTAACTGCTAACGATAACATTTCTGTTGAAGTAATTAAAGTTGGTTTGGTTGAAGGTGATTCTTCAGTGGTGTTGTTTTTTGACAAAGATGAAGAATGGGTAAGTTTTCAAATAACCGTGCATAATCTTAAAGATAAAGCTGGCAATTTGATAAATGCTGATAAAAACGTCGCAGATGTTGGAAATAACCTAAGGAGAACAGACCCGGTTACATTATTAGATAATTAATGATATCGTAATACATCAAAAAAGGGAAATGATAATTTATGCCTCAAATCTTTGGTCTCAGCTTGCTATCGTTATGGTCACTAGGATTTTTAACACCTTTTACAATTGTAGGTTTTATGGAAGTTCTTATGCTAATTGTTTTTTTAAATTTTGTTATCAGAAAAATTAATAGCTGGGAATTTCTAAAGATGGGATCAAGAAAAACATTGCAAGAACCAATATTGGGCAAGATTGATTAACCAATCGAAATCCTCCTTTAGAAAAATTTTAGTAAATGATCTGATACTGTTTTCGTACTTTCACTCAATTGTATTGCCTTAATTCAGAAGTTACATTCAATTTAGTTAGTACATTAAATTAAATTATGATTGTATAAAAAAATGAAAATTGTAACGATTTTATTCTCGATAGTTATAATGCTAGTTTTTATATCATTAACCAGGTCAGAACCTGGTTTCAATGGAACTTCTCCGGGTTGTGGTGATTCAGGCTGTCATAACATTCAAACAGGAATTGTTTCAGCAGAAGTGTTAAGTAATTTTCAAGTAAGAGTTACATTAACCGGAACAACTTCTAAAGTTGGTGGAGAACTTGTTAATTCCAGTGGTGTTGTCGTAGATGTAATTAATTCCACATCGGATAACCCGTTTATTTTGATTGCTCCGTCTGCAGGTACCTATACCGTAAATGCAGGATTTAAAAACCCATCAATAAGTTGGGAATCAACTTCAGCGGTAATAAATGTAACCGGTGTTGATGAAAAATTAATTGGATTAAACCCGGCTGAATTTGAACTATATGCAAACTTCCCTAATCCTTTTAATCCATCTACAAAAATCCGTTATGCAATTTCTGAAACAGCATTTACAACAATTAGGATATATTCATTAATTGGTCAGGAAATTTCTACACTGATAAATGAAGAGAAATCACCCGGAATTTATGAAGTAAATTTTGATGCATCTAATCTTACAACTGGAACATATTTATACAAGTTGCAAACTGGAAATTTCGTCCAGACTAAAAAAATGATTCTACTTAAATAGTGCCAAATGTCATTGAAAATATTCTCTCTTTTTGATTCATCCAAAAGGTCTAATCCCTTTTTCATCCTTTCGCTCTATTGAAAACATTGCATAATTCAACGTATTCTTAATTGTAAATAAAAAGAAGAAACTATATGAAAAATTTAATTTTGTTATTAGCGCTATTTATTCCCCTCACGCTAATTGCTCAAGATAAAGTTGAAATTAAAAGCGCAAAAACTGATGATCAGACTATGCAATGGATGACTAAGATCTCATCAGATTCAGAAATGAGAATAACGATGATGGAAATGATACTTGATCAAACAAAAGGTAATGAAGTGGAAATGACAAAGCTAATGAATACAATGATGGCTAATCCGGAAATGCGTAAAATAATGATGGCAACACATCCCGGTAAAAGTGAAACACAAATTAATTCTGTTGAGCCTCATGGAATGAACAGCAACAGTATAAAAGCTGGCGAAATGAATAAAACAGAAACAGTGATTAAAAAGTGATATTGTTTTTACGTCCTGATAAAAAAATTATATAATAAATTCAAAGGAGATACAAATGAAAAAAGAAATAATGTTTAAATGGTTGTTTGTAGTGCTCATTATTTTTGCTGCAATAACTTACATCGGTTGTGAACAAAAGAATGACCAAGCAGAACATCCACAAAATGATAAAGTTACGGCTGATACTACTTCTATAGTTGTTAAAAGTGAAGAGCCAATGGATACTGTTGTTGTAGAGAAAATTATAATACCAGATTTGAAAGGTACATGGAGCGGAATCTTTGACGGAAGATCAAGTACGCTTAAGATTACCGAACAAATTGACAGCAGCTTTTCAGGAAAAATCACTATCAATTACAGACAAGTTACAAATCAGGAGGTGAAAGGTATTTTAAATACCAGAACGGGCGAAATCACGATGTCAGATCAATTACATAGTCGTTACCAGGGAAAGTACAAGGGAGTATTATCAACAAACAATAATAATATCTCCGGAACTTTTACAATGGATAACGACGGTACAAAATATTCATTTAACTTAAATAAAAACTAAAGGAAGACCGCAATGAAAAAACTAATTTTATTTTTATTAATTCCATTTACAGCTTTGATGATTACCTCTTGTGATACGAGTGATGATCCAATTACTCCAACACCGGAAGGTAATGTCTTTGTATCCTCAAATCCTGCAGGAGCAGAGATCTGGATAGATGGAACAAACACTTTAAAGACAACGGCCGATACCGTTAAAAATGTTGACGAAGGAGTACACTCAATCACATTAAAATTGGAAGATTATAGAGATACAACTTTTTCTATTAGTGTTACTGGCGGACAGACAAGTGTAGTATCTAACGTTACTCTTGTTACTAATATTCTTACAGAATTATTTGGTCCGGTAAAAATTTATGAAACCACCGGAACGAGCGCAACCCAACCAAGCGGATTGGATCTTTCAACCGGCTTAGCATATGGAGTTTCTTCTGCTCAAAATACACTTGTGGATATTTATTATTCCAGTCTTGGATTCCTTGTTCAGAGTGCTGATCTTTATCCAAATCTTATAAGAGAAACTGATTTCTTCGTTTCTGCCTCTACTAATTTGTTTGATGGGCAGGATTCACCTTTACGTAATACCGGTACATGGACTGATAACATTGGTGATAGAGAAAACAATTATGTATTTCTTTACGACCATGATGGCAATTACTCTAAGCTAAAAATAGTAAACTGGGGCGGCGGTGTAATCGGTGAACCGGCTTGGGTCGAAGTTCAATGGATTTATAACAAAACTGTTCTTGATAACCGGTTCTAATACATTAGCAATTATGATTGTAATCTAAAATTAATTATAAAAAGAAGGTTATCTCATAAGACAGTTTTTGTATGTCATTCTTGTGAAAATGGGAATCCAAATACTTAAAATAAAATGGATTCCCACTTTCTCCCGAAGGGATGCCTACGGCAGTGAGAATGACAATTCTGTACTTTTAACTTATGAGACAACCTCACAATTATTTAATTCTATTTTGTTGAATATCTGAATTTAATAGTTAACAAGACAGGAGATTAATATGCATGGAGCAATCAAATACAAAAGAAAAGAAATTATTATTATTGCAATTTGTTTAGGATTATACATAATTACTTTTATTTATTTAGCCAATGAATATTTATCCAGCCCACTTCTTTCTACTTTATCACCTTAAAAAAGACCTGATGGATATTGATAAAATATGAACTTAATGATTGATATTGCATGATAATGATTTTATTCACGAGGAAGTTGGGAATATCTGAATAGAGACGTTCAACTTTTCACGTGCTACACTTAAAGAAACAGAGGCTTTTAGAAACAGAATTAAAAAAGACATTGAAAGAGGTATCAGAAATATTATTATTGATTTAAGTTTGCGTGACTTTTGCGATTCTTCTTTTTTAGGTGCCCTGATAGTTTGTACTAAAAAATCATTTGCGGATAACAGTAAATTTTGCATTATTGTTCGGCAGGAAACTTCATTGTTGGATATATTTCAAGCAATAAGGTTAGACAGAGTGCTAACCATTTATAAAACCAGGGAAGATGCATTAAAATGTTTTGCTTAAAATATTCCCACGTTTTTATCGGACTACTAGCTTATCTAATTCAGGCAATCACTTTATATCAAAATTATTTTAACCAATAGATGTAGTCCTTTTTTCATCCTTTTGAGCGATTGATTTTACATCCAAATTAGTTGCATTTTGATATTAGTAAAACGTGTAAATCTAATGCGCCCTTTAAAAATTTTGTAATTCAAAAAGATAAAATGATGAAAAAAATAAGATTGCTGCTTATAGAAGATAACCGCCTTCTTCGGGATGGGATTTTCTCAATTCTTGAACCTCACAAAGATATCGATATAATAGCTGCTTCCGGAGATGGTAAAAATACTCTTGTTAAAATTAAGCAGTTAAAGCCAAATATTGTTCTTCTTGATCTGGGATTAAGAAGTCAAAATAGTTTACATGTGGTAGAAGTAGTAAAGAAAGATTTTCCATTGGCTAAAATAATAGTTATGGATCTTGCACCCGTACAAGCTGATATCTTGCAATATGTAAAAGCAGGCGCTAACGGATTTATCCTGAAAGATGCATCGCTTAATGATTTTCTAATTACTATACGGTCTGTTTCTGAAGGAGCCACAATACTTCCTCCTTTGCTTATCGATTCTCTTTTCTCTCAAATTGTAGATCACGCGGTGAGAGAAGGTAAAACAAAACTTAAAGAAGCTGTCCGGATGACAAAACGGGAAAGAGAAGTTATTGGATTACTTGGTGATGGTATGAGCAACAAAGAGATCGCTCAAAGAATTCATATATCAACATATACAGTTAAAAGTCATATCCATAATATTATGGAAAAATTGGCATTACATACGCGTTTAGAAATTGCGAACTATTCTTATACTGATGAAACTCTCAAAACAATTACTAGAAGTATTTCGATGGTTAATAATTAAATGAAAATGTATTGATCGTATGGCATCAATTTGAATTAAGAACTAAATAAAAAGGAAAGATACTATGCGTTATTTTTTTGTATTAATCGTAACACTATACCTGGCAAATATTTCAAACGCTCAGATGGATGTAAACATCAACCTAGGTAGTCAACCTGTCTGGGGTCCAACTGGTTATGATTATGTAGAATATTATTACTTACCGGATATTGAAGCTTACTATAGTGTTCCGCAGCATCGTTACTATTATTATAACAATGGACTCTGGATGCACAGTACAAATCTACCATCACGTTATAGCAACTACGACTATTATAATTCTTACAAAGTTGTAGTGAATGATCGCGAACCTTGGAAGAATCATAAAACTTATAAAAACAAATATTATTCGTACAGGGGTCGCCATGATCAGCCGCTAATTCGTGATAGCAGGGATTCAAAATATTATATAATTGAAAAACATCCTGAACATAACAATTGGGTTAAAGAGCAAGACAATAAGAATTCAAATCAGAACGATAAGAAAAATGAAAATCATGGCAAGCACAATAAAGGTAAGAATAAGAAATAATCTTTATATGTAATTGTAATAAATGTTATGCCATAAGTTAATTTTTAAGATATCATTATCATTACATAGCATAAGTTTGCTAAAAAGAAGTAGTTCCTTTTTCATCCTTATGGAGGATTTACTCACCAAAACAACTTTTATAGATTGTTATTAAGTGGTAACATCGTCTAATATCACTATGCCATAAAATATCTTTTATAATCAGATTGAAAAATGATACATTATAATTCTCTTTCCTATCTTCATAGAAAAACAATGAAAGTGATCAATCCGAAAATAAATGAATCACTATCACTCCTTAGGGCACAGCTTAATGAGAATTCCCTTGTTAAAAAATTTGCCAACGGAGAACCCCCGTTGCGCTCTGAGTTATTCAGTGCCGATCAGATGGAGCAGCACGGCAAAATACTTGCAAGAACTCATACCTTTGTTTCCGATTCTAAGCCGGACCAAAATCTACTTAAACGCTTAGCTGAAAATGAAGACTTTCTTTTTGAAGTCCACGATTTATTAACCGAAACAGTTAAAGCAAAACGCGTGATTACCCCTGCCGGTGAATGGCTGCTTGATAATTTTTATTTAATCGAAGAGCAGATCCGCACAGGTAAAAAACATTTACCCAAAAATTATAGCCGGGAATTACCGCGTCTTATGAAAGGTTCATCGAAAGGTTTGCCTCGTGTTTATGATATAGCTCAGGAAATTATTTCGCACGGTGATGGGCGTGTAGATCCGGAAAACCTAAATCGTTTTGTTGCTGCTTATCAAACTATAACAACGTTAAAGATAGGTGAGTTGTGGGCAATCCCCATTATGCTGCGTTTGGCATTGATCGAGAATCTCCGCCGCGTTGCTGTTTGGGTTGCTGCAGGAAGAATTGAACGGAATTTGGCTGACTCCTGGGCAGACAAAATGATAGAAATAGTAGAGAAGGACCCTAAAAATTTAATTCTGGTGGTTGCTGATATGGCGCGGTCTGATCCGCCAATGACAACACCATTCGTATCTGAATTTACACGAAGGCTGCAGAGTTTAAGCCATATTCTGGCGTCTCCATTAACCTGGATTGAACAGCGGCTTTCTGACTCAGGTCGGACGATAGAAAACTTGATACAAGTTGGTAATCAACAGCAAGCTGCAGATCAAGTTTCAATCAGCAATAGTATTGGCAGTCTTCGATTTCTGGAATCTATTGACTGGTCCAAGTTCGTTGAGACGATGAGCTCAGTAGAGACAATCTTAATGGAGGATCCTTGTGGAGTTTATGGACAAATGGATTTTGCAACCCGCGATCGCTACCGGCACGTAATTGAAAAGATTGCAAAAAACAGTTCTCTATCTGAAGAAGGGGCGGCACAATTAGCAATTCGCTTATCACAAGAAGGTGCTGCATTAAATGGTGATACTGACAGAACTGCACATGTAGGATACTACTTGATTGATAAGGGTTCAAAAAAATTTGAGGCACTTACTAAAGTAAAATTTTCTGCTGCTGCAACTCTAAGAAAAATTAGTAGCCGTGTACCTTTATTGTTATACAGCGGTTCGATTATATTATTGACGGCACTCTTCACCTCCGGCTTATTAGAGAAGTCTTACGGCGAAGGATTAAATGGTTTGCCGCTTAAACTTATGGGTATACTCTTTTTTCTGGCTGCAAGTAATTTATCTGTTGCTTTAGTGAATTGGCTATCAACTTTATTGACAATGCCCCAACGATTACCGCGAATGGATTACTCCGAAGGTATACCACCGGATTTCCGCTCACTTGTAGTAATTCCTGCGATATTAATTGATGCAAAAAATATAGATGAACTTATTGAATCTTTGGAAGTACGTTTTCTTGCAAACCGGGACGAGAATCTTCACTTTGGACTTCTTACAGATTTTCAAGACTCTGATAAAGAAACTCTGCCTGAAGATGAACCACTGGTACAGCTTGTACGTAAGAAAATTGAAGAGCTTAATGAAAAATACAAAGGATTGCATAGCGATACTTTTTTTCTTTTTCATCGACCGCGGCAATGGAATTCTCGGGAGCGGTTGTGGATGGGTTACGAACGTAAAAGAGGAAAGCTTGAGGAATTGAATTCTTTATTGCGAGGTGGTTCGAAAAATAGATTCTCTCTTATTATCGGTAAGACTGAAGTTTTACCATCAGTGAAGTATGTTATTACTCTTGATGCTGATACACAGCTGCCTCGTGACTCAGCCCGGCAGTTAATCGGAACAATGGCGCATCCTCTTAATCGTGCACATTACGATGAAAAAAAACATTGTGTATCTAACGGATATACCATATTGCAGCCGCGCGTTGCAATCAGCCTTCCGGGAACCAATCGTTCACGTTATGCACGGCTTTATGGAAGTGAACCAGGAATTGATCCATACACACGCACTGTTTCTGATGTCTATCAGGACGTGTTCGGCGAGGGATCATTTATTGGTAAAGGTATATACGATGTTGATATGTTTGGGCGGGTTCTCAATGGGCGATTTCCTGAAAACCGAATTCTCAGTCACGATCTTCTCGAAGGATGCCACGCACGAGCCGGGCTATTGAGTGACATAGAGTTATATGAGGAATATCCATCCCGATATATTACGGATGTAAATCGCCGGCATCGTTGGATTCGCGGAGATTGGCAATTATTGAGATGGCTGCTTCCGGTTGTTCCAAGTCCTAACAGTGGATTAATTAGAAACCAGCTATCATTGTTGTCACTGTGGAAAATTTTTGACAATCTTCGACGCAGTCTTTCACCTCTGGCACTTTTACTAATATTGTTGTTGGGGTGGACAGTATTGCCACAAGCCTGGTTCTGGACATTGGTTGTGATCGGAATTATTCTGATTCCCTCTTTGATCATCTCAATTGTCGACTTACTAAAAAAACCTAAAGATGTACTTATTCGCCAGCACCTTGTTGCTGCAGTGCGATCCACCAGTGTGCATTTTGTTCAGGCAGCTTTTGCTTTTATCACTCTCCCATACGAGGCGTTTTTCAGTCAGGATGCAATTTTACGCACTTTATGGCGAATGCTGATTTCCCATAAAAAACTTCTCGAATGGAATCCGTCCAATGCTATAGATCGTAATAGTAAAGTAAACCTCCTTAGTTCCTTTAAAACCATGTGGATAGCTCCGTTCATTGCTATTTCTACTATCATTTATTTTGTTTATTCAAAGCAAGATATGCCTGCTGTTGCTTTTCCAATATTATTTCTTTGGGCTGTATCTCCGGTTATCACCTGGTGGATTAGTTTGCCGCTCATACAACGCAAAGCAAAATTAACTATTACTCAGAAATTATTTTTACGTGATATCTCCCGCAAAACATGGTCGTTCTTTGAAACATTTGTTGGTCCAGAAGATAATTGGCTGCCGCCTGATAACTATCAGGAAAATCCTGTTGGTGGAATCGCACATCGAACATCGCCGACTAATATGGGTTTGGCACTACTTGCAAATTTGTCAGCGTATGATTTTGGTTATATCACAGCAGGACAACTCATTGATCGAACATCGAATGCAGTTAAAACTATGGAAACTCTGGAACGGTATCGGGGACATTTCTTCAACTGGTACGATACAAAATCTTTAAAGCCGCTGCCTCCTCCTTATATCTCATCTGTTGACAGCGGCAATATTTCAGGTCATCTGCTTACACTAAGTCAGGGACTACTTTCTCTGCCTGATAAAAAAATAGTTGGTCAACAACTGTTCGAAGGGATAAGCGACACTTTAAGAATTCTAATTGATGCTGAGGGAGAAATCGCTAATGACAGATTAGATCAACTTAAGAAGGATTTGGATTTGATAATCACTTCTCCGTTCATTAATCTTGTAGATGTATGGCAAAAACTTGAAAAGTTAGCAGCATCGACTGCAGAAGTAGAAAATGATTTTAATGCGATTCATGATAGTGAACCTAAAAGATGGTCTCACGCACTTGCAATGCAAAGCCGCAGTGCTCTCGATGAATTGACATTTCTAGCGCCTTGGGTTATTCTGCTAAATTCTCCAGACTTGGAGAATTATTTTTCCGGCTTTAATGAAATACCAACATTGCGCAAACTAGCAAAACTTGATGTGCAGTTACTCTCTGACTTCGAACATTCTTCAGACGTTACAACTGAGAAAAGCGAGCAATTAAATAAACTTCAACAATTTATCACGGAAACTAATGCCCGCGCAAATGAGCGTATTACATTGATCGAAGATCTTGCAAAACAATCAAGTCAGCTTTCCTGTATGGATTATACTTTTCTGTATGATAAGACGCGTCATTTACAATCAGTTGGGTACAGTGTTAATGAAAGACGAAAGGATTCAAGCTACTATGATCTGCTGGCTTCAGAAGCCAGATTGAGCAGCTTCGTTGCAATTGCACAAGGAGAATTACCGCAGGAAAGCTGGTTTGCATTAGGGCGATTACTTACTACTGTTGGTGGTGAACCAATTCTACTTTCCTGGAGCGGTTCAATGTTCGAGTACCTGATGCCGCTGCTGGTAATGCCAACATACGAAAACACATTACTTAACCAAACCTATAAAGCGGCTGTAAAGAAGCAGATTGAATATGGGAAAGAGCGTGCAGTTCCATGGGGAATCTCGGAATCTGGTTATAACACTGTGGACGTTAATCTCAATTATCAATACCGTGCATTTGGTGTGCCTGGTCTGGGGTTAAAACGCGGATTAGCGGAGGACCTGGTTATTGCACCCTATGCTTCAGCACTTGCTCTGATGGTTGAGCCAGAGGAAGCTTGTCTCAATCTTCAACGACTTGCAGCCGATGGGATGCTCGGAAAATATGGTTTTTATGAAGCAGTGGACTATACAAAATCCCGTATGCCGCGTGGACAATCAAGTGTGATAATCAAATCTTTCATGGCGCATCACTTGGGAATGAGCCTGCTCTCTCTTGCTTATTTAATTCTGGATCGTCCTATGCAGAAGCGCTTTAACTCAAATCCTTTATTCGAAGCAACCATTTTGTTACTTCAGGAAAGAATTCCCAAAGCAACGGTATTCTATTCACGCACATCAGGTCTATCTGATACTCCAACACAATTAGATAGTCCCGGGATGCCAATGCGTATACTCAATAACCCAAATACACCAGTTCCAGAGGTGCATCTCCTTTCGAACGGAAGATATCATGTTATGATTACTAACGCTGGCGGTGGTTACAGCAAATGGAAAGATATTGCAGTTACGCGCTGGCGAGAAGACACTACCCGCGATAACTGGGGCACTTTCTGTTATATCCACGATGAGTCAAGTGGAGAGTTTTGGTCAACCACACATCAACCAACGCTGAAACGATCGAAAAATTATGAAGCTATTTTCTCGGAAGGTCTTGCTGAATTTCGCCGGCAAGATCAGAATTTTGATATGCATACAGAGATTGTTGTATCACCGGAAGATGATATCGAGCTGCGACGAATACATCTTACAAACCGATCACGAACACGGCGAACGATTGATATTACGAGTTACACAGAAGTTGTTCTTGCTACATCTGCTTCTGATAATTTACATCCGGCATTCAGTAATCTATTTGTTCAAACTGAGATTATCCAGGAGCGACATGCAATCCTCTGTAATCGCAGACCCCGATCCTCAGATGAGAAAATACCATTGATGTTTCATATGATGGTAGTACGTGGTGTGAATATAGAAAAGGTTTCTTTCGAAACCGACCGGATGAAATTCATTGGTCGTGGAAACACAACAGCCAATCCACAAGTGATGAACGATTTTACGGCTCTCTCCGGCAGTCAGGGTTCAGTATTAGATCCAATTGTTGCAATACGTTATCATGTAACTTTAGAACCTGAAGAGACTGCAACAGTGGACATGATTATGGGAATTGCTGAAAACCGCCAGGCAGCTTTAGATCTTGTTGATAAATATCATGACCGTCGACTTGCAAATCGTATTTTTGAACTTGCGTGGACACATAGCCAAGTGACGTTGAGGCAGATCAATGCTATTGAGGTTGACGCTCAGCTTTATGGACGTATCGCAAGTTCTATACTATTCGGAAATGCTTTCCTGCGCGCTGATCCAAGTGTTATAATCAAAAACCACAGAGGGCAATCCGGTTTATGGGGATATTCCATTTCCGGCGATTTACCTATAGTTCTGTTGCAGATTGAAAATCCGGATAATATTAACATAGTGCGCCGACTTGTTCAGGCACATTCCTATTGGAGATTAAAAGGATTGCCTGTGGACTTAGTGATATGGAATGAAGACCATGCTGGTTACCGGCAATTACTTCAAGAACAAATTATGAGCCTAATCTCTGCAGGTATTGAAGCTAACTTAATTGACAGACCAGGTGGGATTTTTGTTCGGCAGGCAGATCAAATATCCAACGAGGACCGCATTCTTTTCCAAACTGTTGCTCGTGTTATCATCTCCGATCAACGGGGAACTCTTGAAGAACAGATAAATCAAATAAGAAGAGTAAAAGTTCCCGTTAGGCGTTTCAAACCTACTAGAAATTATCATCTCCACCACCATGATGATTTTGTACTGCCCCGTAATGATCTGATTTTCTTTAACGGACTTGGCGGGTTTACGCCTGATGGACGTGAATACATAATTACAACCTCGCAAAAACAAATTACACCCGCACCATGGGTAAATGTAATAGCCAACCCGGACTTCGGGACTATAGTCTCAGAGAACGGTCCATCATATACATGGAGCGAGAATGCGCATGAGTTTCGACTCACGCCATGGAACAATGATCCTGTTACCGATTCAAGTGGTGAAGCTTTTTATATTCGTGATGAAGAAACAGGACACTTCTGGTCACCCACACCATTACCTAGTCGAGGAATTGGTGCGTACGCCAGTCGTCATGGATTTGGCTATAGTGTTTTTGAGCATAGTGAGAACGGTATCCGTTCAGAGCTTTGGATTTATGTTGCTACAGATGCCGCAATCAAATTTTCAGTGCTCAAAGTGAAAAATGAGTCTGGCAGACTACGAAAGTTATCTATTACAGGGTATGTTGAGTTGGTTTTGGGAGACTTGTGTTCAAAATCGAGTATGCATGTTATAACTAAAGTTGATCAAAGCAGTGCCGCAATATTTGCACAAAACCCATACAGTTCAGAGTTCGCAAACCGAATCGTATTCTTTCAAACAGATAGTACCACTCGTACATTAACAGGTGATCGTAATGAATTTATTGGTAGAAATTGTTCATTAAGAAATCCGGATGCGATGACTCGTTCACATCTTTCTGGTAAAACAGGAGCAGCTTTGGATCCATGTGCGGCCATCCAGGTTCCCTTCGAGCTGGCTGACAATCAAGAGCAAGAGATTATTTTTAAATTTGGATCAGGCGGTAATGAGAATGAGGTTATAAGCTTACTGCGTCGCTTCCAAGGATCAACTGCCGCACGTACCGCACTTGAAACTGTATGGAATTATTGGAGAAAGACATTGGATGCAGTTCAGATCGAAACACCTGATACTTCATTAAATATTTTAACAAATGGCTGGCTTGTATATCAAACTTTAGCATGCCGCATTTGGGCGCGAAGTGGATTCTATCAATCCGGCGGGGCTTTTGGTTTTCGTGATCAGTTGCAGGATGTAATGTCAATCATTCATACCGAGCCAAACCTGACACGAAATCACTTGCTTCTAACAGCAAGTCGCCAATTCCATGAAGGAGACGTGCAGCATTGGTGGCACCCGCCATCCGGCCGTGGCGTGCGCACACGCTGTTCGGATGATTACCTTTGGCTGCCTCTAGCTGTCTGTCGATATGTAATCAGTACGGGAGATACAGGTGTGCTGGATGAATCTGTTTATTTTCTTGAAGGCCGTGCGGTTAATCAGGAAGACGATTCCTACTATGATCTTCCAAACAGATCAGAAGAATCTGTTAGTTTATATCAGCATTGTGTGCGGGCTATAGTCAATGGATTAAAATTTGGTGAACATGGTTTGCCACTAATCGGCAGCGGTGATTGGAACGACGGAATGAATATGGTAGGCATACTAGGGAAAGGTGAAAGTGTCTGGTTAGGATTCTTTCTTTATGAAATACTTATTCAATTTGCGAAGATTGCGAGCAAGCACGGAGATACGCAATTTGTTGAACGTTGTAAAAGTGAAGCTATCAAACTTCAAAAAAATATTGAACAGAACGGCTGGGATGGCGAATGGTACCGCAGAGCATACTTCGATGATGGTTCACCACTCGGATCGGCAAGTAACCAGGAATGCAAGATTGATTCTATTGCGCAAAGCTGGTCTGTTCTTTCCGGTGCGGGCGATAAAAAACGTTCACGCATGGCGATGGAGGCATTGGATAAAGACCTTGTTCGCCGAGAACATAAACTAATTCAACTTTTAGATCCGCCGTTCGACAAATCAAATTTGAATCCGGGTTATATAAAGGGCTACGTTCCCGGAGTAAGAGAAAATGGCGGTCAATATACACATGCTGCAATCTGGGCCGCGATGGCGTTTTCAGCTTTAGGCGATAGTAAACGCGCATGGGAACTGCTGGCAATTATCAATCCGATTAACCATACAACATCTCCTGAAGGTATTGCTTCATACAAAGTAGAACCATATGTAGTAGCCACAGACATTTATGCTCTAACACCACATATCGGTCGCGGTGGGTGGACTTGGTACACAGGTTCTGCAGGCTGGATGTATCGGCTTATCGTGGAATCACTACTGGGATTGAGGCTTGAAGTGGATAAACTTTATATCGAGCCTTGCATTCCCAAGGATTGGGAAACTTATAAAGTGCATTACCGTTACCGCGAAACTATGTATCACATTTCCATTTTTCAGACACATGGCATTAATGCTGATTTGAATATAACCGTCGATGGAGTTCAGAATGTTGAAAAAATTATTTCTCTTGTTGACGATAGGCAGGAACATAATGCAGAAGTGAGAATAACATCTCCTGGCTGACTCAATTATTCAACCTAATACTTTGCATTTTTAATTAAGTTATTCATCGTTTTATTTTTTCTGATAATGTAAGGTTCTAAACCGACTGCTCAAGCATGACGAGTTTCTTTAGAACGTACTTACATATGTAAAGATGTAGTTCTATTTTCATCCCTTAGGACGATTGATTTTACCCTCGATATTGTTGTATCATAAAATAGTGATTATGGAAGGTTTGAAACAATTTTAGATTGAAGGTTAACAATTATAAAAGTTCTACTCTAATCAGGAACCTTAGATGCGATCAATTTAAAGTTTAATAACAGAAATGGTTTTTATGAACAGAAGGAGAGAAATTTTGTTTACCTAATTATAGTCATAAAACTTTTAAATTATATTTTTTGAACTGTTTAATAGTTAGCATAATTCCTTTTCCTTCCTTCCATTTTTCACAGAAACATTACATCACGTAAAAAAGTAGTTTTTTTATAATTACTAAAAGCCACCGCAATGGATAAATGCAAAAGTATAGCGAATAGAAGAAATAAATGCGGATTCTATCAGCAGTACATGCATAATCCGGTTAATCTGAAGAACAGACGACCGGAATTTATTTACCGTTTATTTACCATTAGTATTTTTATTATCTGCATTTCAGCCTGCCTGATCGCGCAGGAAAAAATTGTTGAACCTACAGATACCAGCAAGGTAGTTCAGGACATTAAAGACTATTCGGAGAAAGATAATTTTTTTTCAAAGATCTTGAAGTCGATTATTGTAATTGATGATGAACAACAATCCGAAATTACACTTCCTGATCCTGATAAAAGAATAATCAAAAAATTCACAGGAAAAATTATTAGAAAGATTAATATTGAAATTCTTGATGTATTTGGAGCATCAGTAATTAACCCCAAAGACACAGTTCGAAACTGGTTACAGGACGTTGGAAATGATCTTCATTTAAATACAAAAGAATGGCTTATTAAAAACAAACTGATTTTTTTTGAAGGGCAAATATTTATTCCCTTTTACATCTTGGAAAGTGAAAGGATAATTAGAGAAAGTCCTTATGTCTATGATGTAAGAATTATTCCACAACTGATTGAGAACAATGCTGACAGCGTTGATATTATGGTATATGTTCAGGATATCTGGAGTCTTAATGGCAGTGCCTCATACAGTCCTGGAAATAAAACCGGAAGTGTTTCAATTGATGACATCAACTTTCTTGGATACGGCAATAAATTTAGCGGTGGACTTAATTTTGATCGTAAACTTACGCAGGGATGGGACTGGGATGCCAGCTATACTTTTGACAACATTGAAAAAACCTTTCTTTCTGCACATATATATTATGAATCAGGTTTGAATATTGAAAAGTATGGCGTTAGGGTCGGCAGGGATTTTTTCTCACCAATTATTATTTGGGCAGGAAGTATAGAACAGCATTGGCTAAACACCAGATATCCTGAAATTTTAAATTCATCAGGGCTTATAGAAACCGTTCGTTATAACCAGCAGGATTATTGGCTGGGACATTCATTTAACTTAGGGCAGATTGATTCAAGTGGAGAAAATCAGATTTCATTTAATCTTTCAGGAAGAATTACTAGAAATGTTTACAGTCAGAAGTCAAGATTTGATACGCTGAATTTATTCCAGGATAATACATTTTATCTGGGTCGTATTGGGTATTCCAGTAGAAAATATTATCAGGATCACTACATATTCGGTCTTGGAAAAACTGAGGATATTCCACTTGTACATATGATAGCCTTTCTTTACGGATACGAAATAGGATCAAATTCCATCAGACCATATTATGGATTAAAAACCGGTTATAGTTTCAAAAATAATTCTCTGGGTTATTGTTACGGGGGTTTTCAAATCGGGGCATTCCGCAGCAATCAGAAATGGTTAAATCTTACATACATGCTGGAAGTGATGTATTTCTCAAATCTTAATGTTGTCGGTAAATGGAAATGGAGGCATTACATTGGAAGCAGGTATTCATACAGATATGATCCGATCAGACCGCAGGATATTCTGAACATAAATAATGAAGACGGAATCAGGGGTTTTTCGGACGATTACTTAAAAGGAGCAAAAAAACTGGTACTGAATTATGAGGTTGATATTTTTTCTCCATTACAATTTTTAGGTTTTAAATTGGCTTTTATTACGTTTGCTGATTTTGGTCTGATCTCTTCAAATAATAATTCATTATTTACCAGCAAACTTTATCAAGGATACGGAATCGGCTTCAGGATAAAAAATGAACATCTTATTTTCCCGGAATTCCAGTTTATGTTCGGTTTTTATCCCAACACATCGCAGGCAGACGGTAGCAATTTTTATGCGTTTCATCAAAACGCAATATACTATCGCTTCAATAAATTTGAATTTTCAATTCCTTCCATCGTAACAATAAAATGAATATGGAATTGAAAAGAATGCGGACTATTTTCTATATCACTACTTTAACCATACTTGCCCTGATTTGCTGCTAGAAATTTTCTTTTTATAAACTCATTAAAAGATGTAGTCCCTTTTTCATCCTTTCGATCGATTGAACTTCCGCGTATAAGTCTGTAACCTAATATTGTGGAGCTGATATTAATCCATTAGATAGATATAAAGTTGAATATAACAGCGGCATAGAATGAAAAAAGTTAACGTGAATAAAAAAATCCGGACAATTAAAAATTAACATAATTGTATTACAAGACGAATCAGGTATTTAAATGGAAGCTCAAAAAGTTATAGCATGCGAATTTGAAAATGAGATATACGCCGAATTTGCAAAAATGGATCTTGAAGCTGCGGGAATTAATGCAAATATAATTAAAAATGAAACTGATGTATTTATATTTTTCTCGGATGAAACGGATGAAGTACAACGGGTAATTCCCGGAACCCATGTAGAAAATGCTTAAAAATACTTCTGATAAATTTTATTTTATAAATTGAAAAAGAACCAGTAATATGAATGCAAAAACAATAGGCGTAATAATAATGGCTATAGGTTTGTTAATGTCTCTTTATACCGGATTTAATTATGTGACAAGAGAAAAAATAGTAGACATTGGCGGCATTGAGATTTCAGCCGATAAAAATCATACTGTAAGTTGGGATTCATTTATCGGCATAGGTTTAATAGTAATTGGTGGGGTCGTTTTTTTATCCGGCAAAAAGAAATAGCTTTAATCAATTGCAAAATGAAGTGACAAAACTACCCAAAAGATGTAGTTCCTTTTTCATCCTTTTGATCGATTGAATTTTGAGTACGAAAAGTTGAATATAAACTCAGATAAGAATCAAAAATACTGTTAAAAAAGTTTGTTACGTTTAAGGAATACTAAATGAATATTCTAATGGTTTATCCGATGTATCCGGATACATTTTGGAGTTTTAAACACGCCTTAAAGTTCGTTTCAAAAAAAGCAAGTTTTCCGCCGCTAGGTCTATTAACAGTTTCTGCTATGCTGCCCAAAGATTGGAATAAAAAGCTAATCGATATGAATGCTAACCAATTGACTGACGATGATATTCTTTGGGCAGATATTGTTTTTATAAGTGCAATGTCAATACAAAGTGAGTCCACCGCCGATATAATAAATAGATGTAATATATTGAATGCTAAAATTGCAGCCGGCGGACCTTTGTTTACCAGCAGCCCTGAACTTTATGAAAACGTTGATTATCTGATTCTTAATGAAGCCGAAATTACTCTGCCGATGTTTTTAGAAGATCTGAAAAATGGAACGCCTAAACACAAATATATTACAGAAAATTGGGCAGATATTACTACAACACCGTTACCTGACTGGAATCTTATATCAATGAAAAATTATACATCCATGAATCTGCAGTATTCCAGAGGATGTCCGTTTGATTGCGAGTTTTGTGATATAACTGTTTTATATGGAAGAAAACCCAGAACGAAAACAAAAGACCAGGTTATTGCTGAATTAGATGCCTTATATTTTACGGGATGGCGTGGACCGGTTTTCTTTGTTGATGATAATTTTATTGGTAACAAAGTAAAATTGAAAAATGAAATACTTCCTGCTATTACACATTGGATGGACAAACGGAAAAATCCCTTTTATTTAAACACTGAAGCATCAATTAATCTTGCGGATGATGAAGCATTGATGCTTCAAATGGCTAAAGCAGGATTTGAAGCTGTCTTTATTGGAATAGAATCACCAAACGAAAAAAGTCTTATCGAATGTCATAAACCTCAGAATACAAATCGTGATTTGATTGAGAGTGTTAGAAAAATTCAGCAGTTTGGCATGGAGGTGCAGGGGGGATTTATAGTTGGCTTCGATAATGATCATCCTAAAATATTTGAAGAACTGACAAATTTTATTCAGCAAAGCGGAATTGTAACTGCAATGGTTGGATTACTTAATGCACCAAAAGGCACAAAGCTTGAAAAAAGATTGCTGGAAGAAGGCAGAATGTTAAATGATTTTACAGGTAACAATACTGACTTCACTATTAATTTTATTCCCAGGATGGATTCTGAAATATTATCAGACGGTTATAAATCTGTTTTAAAAACAATTTACTCGCCAAAATATTTTTATGAACGTGTAATGAGGTTTATGAAAGATTTTGAACCGAAGAAGAAAAAAGTATTCCATCTTAATCCCAACTACATACTTGCACTGTTCAGATCAATATTCAAATTAGGAGTTATTGGTGAAGAAAGAATTTATTACTGGAAATTATTTTTATGGACGTTATTCCGTAAACCACAGTTGTTTTCTTTAGCAATTTTATTTGCGATCTATGGATTTCATTTTAAAAAAATATCAAATGGTTTTTGTTAGTTAAGTATTTTTTTCGATTTAATAAACAAATCCATATTTAATTATTACTACAAAAAGATTTAATCCCTTTTTCATCCCTTTGGATTATTTTTTTTGTTTACAAGTTTTTCTATAATCTGTTGTAAAATATGATAGAACTTTAAACTCTTCAATTTGGTATGACATGTCATATACGGATTGAAAAAACAAAATTTATTTGGATAAGATATTATGAAAAAAAAGGAAGTAAAGTTCCAACGTAAAACCCTCCCTAAATCCCCAACAAGTATTCAAGGATTTGATAAAATAACAGGCGGTGGTTTACCAAAAGGCAGACCAACACTTGTATGCGGCGGTGCGGGATGTGGTAAGACATTATTTGCGATGGAATTTCTAGTTCGCGGTGCAACAGTTTACAATGAACCCGGTGTTTTTATTTCGTTTGAGGAAACAGAACAAGAACTAACAGCAAACGTCACTTCCTTAGGGTTCGATTTGAACAGCCTTATAAAACATAAAAAAATCTGGCTTGAGCACATCCACATTGAACGGGGAGAAATAGAACAGAACGGTGAATATGATTTAAAAGGATTGTTCGTTCATATCCATAATGCTATCGAAAGTATTGGCGCTAAGCGTGTTGTGCTGGATACTATTGAAACACTTTTTTCAGAACTGACTAATCCTACTGCGGTGCGTACAGAACTGCGAAGATTATTTGGCTGGTTAAAAAAGAAAGGCGTAACAACAATAGTAACAGGTGAAAAAGGTGAGGGCACACTAACACGACAGGGTTTGGAAGAGTACGTTTCCGATTGTGTTATTCTGCTGGATCATCGCGTTACCGATCAATCATCTATACGAAGATTACGCATTGTTAAATATCGTGGTTCAACTCATGGCACTAATGAATATCCTTTCTTAATAGATGAAGATGGATTTTCTGTTTTGCCTGTAACTTCG
This sequence comes from Ignavibacteriales bacterium, assembly GCA_038214015.1. Lineage (GTDB taxonomy): Bacteria > Bacteroidota > Ignavibacteria > Ignavibacteriales > Ignavibacteriaceae > IGN3. The sequence continues at coordinate 24,306 of JBBQSH010000019.1, forward strand.
CTTGGATTGAATCACATTTCATCTAAAGAAAGAATTTCAACAGGTATTGCACGTCTTGATACAATGCTTTCCGGCAAAGGTTACTTTCGCGGCAGTACAGTGCTTGTTTCAGGAACCTCTGGTACCGGCAAAACAAGTCTTTCAGCGCAATTTGTTGAAGCTGCTTGTAAACGTGGCGAGAGAGTTCTCTATTTTGCTTTCGAAGAATCACCCAGTCAGTTTTTACGTAACATGTCTTCTATTGGAATACATTTGGAACAATGGGTCAAAAAGGGATTACTTCATTTTCATGCAACGCGCCCAACCCTTCATGGATTGGAACATCATCTTACAACTTCAATAAAACTAATCAATAAAGTTAAACCCCAAGTTGTTATTCTCGATCCGATTGATGCATTCGTTATAGGAGAAAATCAAACTGAAGTTAAAATAATGCTGCTTCGTCTTGTGGATTTTTTAAAGATGAGGAATATTACTGCATTCTTCACTAGTCTTTCGAATGGCGGTGAAAACCAGGAACTTACAGATATGGCTGTTTCATCTCTCATAGATACATGGCTGCTCTTACGTGATATTGAAATTGGCGGTGAACGCAACAGAGGATTATATATTCTTAAGTCCCGAGGTATGGCGCACTCAAATCAAATCAGGGAGTTCAATTTAACCGACAACGGAATTGAATTGCTTGATGTATATGTTGGTCCCGAAGGAGTTTTAACTGGTTCGGCTCGATTATCACAGGAAGCAAAAAATGATGCTGAACAATTATTAAGACAGCAGGAAATAGAAAACAAAAAGTATGGATTAGAACTTAAACGTGCCGCCACAGAAGCCCAAATTGTAGTTTTAAGATCTGAATTTAAAGAAGATGAATCAGAAACATTAAAAACTATTAAGATGGAAAAAGCAAAGGCAGAAATGTTTACACAGGATCAGAAAAAAATGGCAAAAAGCAGAAAAGCAGATAAGTTTATTAAAAAAACTTTAGTTATGTAACAATTAAAATTCAGTAAAAACATTCAGCGTAATATTTGATAAGAACATAATTCAATTATAGAAACAACAAAAAGGAAACAATCATGAGTAAAGGTCAAAACACTAAAAAGGGTTCAAAGAAAGAACCTGCCAAAACTATGCAGGAAAAAAAGAATGCAAAAAGAGAAAAGAAAAACGAAAAAAATAAACCGGGTTTACTAAATCAATAATTTTCTTCACTCACTTCAAATTTACTCTTCTATCTAATCTGCTCTTTTCGAATGTTGAGTTCTCAACAGTTTATTGACTTATTTGCTGGCAAAAGGATAACAGCCAGTTTTCAATTTCTTATTCTTAAAAAGGTAACGATTGAGAAAATCGAAAAAATTTACAAGTAAATATCTCCCGATGTACATCCTATAGATGTAGTTCCATTTTCATCCTTTTGGTTTATTGTATTTAATTCTATAATTGTTAAAACTGCCTATGAAGTTTGAATTACCTCTTAAGGCACTATAAAATGAAAGTGTATACAGAGCTTTGAAGTCGACAAATGAAATAAATGAATTTACCGAAAACATATTCAATACTGTGCGGGAACCTCTGTTGGTATTGGACAAAGATTTAAGGGTAATTAGTGCAAACCATTCATTCATTAATTACTTCAAAGTTTCCCCGGGTCAAACAATTGGCACCTATATATATGATCTGGGAAATCACAATTGGAATATCCCAAAACTAAAAGAACTGCTCGAGAATATACTTCCAGAAAAAACGACGTTTGATAACTTCGAAGTTGAACATGATTTTAAGGGTATTGGTAATAGAATATTGCTTCTGAATGCCCGGCAAATTGAAAGAGCCCCTGGAAAAGAGAAAATTATTTTACTTGCTATTGAGGATATTACCGGGCGAAGGAGTTCAGAGAAAAAACTTAAAGTAGGCGAAGAAGAGTTTAGAGAAATTATTGAACACTCAGCCGATGCTGTATTTATTGTCGATAATCAGGGGAGATATGTATATATAAATACAAAAGGGGTTCAAATGCTGGGTTATTCAAAAGAAGAAATGCTTCAGTTAACAATTGCAGATATTTCACCGATGAATAGAGTGGGGAAGTATTTTGAGATATTCCAGCAAACGGTACAAGTAGGTAGTTTCTTCGCAGAAATTCAACTGGTAAAGAAAGATGGAAATTTATTATCCGCTGATCTGAATACTGTATTACTGCCAAACGGACTTATCTATGGCAGTTGTCGGGATATAACCGAGCGAAAGCAGATAGAGTCCGCACTCAAAACCAGTGAAGAAAGATTTCGCACAGCAGCCGGAAACCTTACCGATGTTGTTTACGAATGGGATATTAAAGATAAGCTCGATTGGTATGGAGACATAGACGGTATTACAGGTTATCCACCGGGGGGATATCCCAGGACGATTGAAGGTTGGGCTATGACAATCCATTCTGAAGATAAAGATCGCATAATTACAGCACTTGAAAATCATATTAAAGGTGCAGCACCTTATAGCACTGAATACAGAATTAAAAGAAGTGACGGCGGATGGCGATGGTGGTCAGCACGCGGTACCGCACTAAGGAACGATCAGGGTGAACCTTATAAAATGATTGGCTCCATCACTGACATTACCGAACAAAAAGATATTCAAAATAGAATAAAATTTGACGCAGATCTGTTAAATCATGTAGGACAGGCTGTTATGGCAACTGACTTGCAAGGCAAAGTAATTTATTGGAACAATGCTGCAGAAGAAATTTATGGATGGTCTTCTGCTGAAGCTATGGGACAGAATATAGTTGTTTTAACACCGGCTGAGCAGTCAGAGGAACAAGCTAATGAGATTATGAAAGAACTAAGCGGGGGTAATTCATGGTCCGGAGAATTTTTAGTTAAAAGAAAAGACGGCAGTATTTTTCCGGCGTATGTAACAGATTCACCAATTATAGATTCTAATGGGAAATTAACAGGCATTATTGGAATATCAAACGATATTACCGAACGCAAAAGTGCGGAGGAGTCTTTGCGTGAATCTCACCAAATTATCGAAGGAATTATCAGCTCGATACCCGTAAGAGTTTTCTGGAAGGACAGGAATCTAACTTACCTGGGCTGCAACAATCTATTTGCTCAAGATGCAGGATTTACAAATCCAAATGAAATCATTGGGAAAGATGATTTCCGGATGGGCTGGAAAAACCAGGCAGAGTTATATCGTGATGATGACCGTAAAGTTATAGAGAGCGGCGAATCCAAACTTCATGTAGAAGAACCCCAAACGACTCCAGAAGGGAACGATATTTCACTTCTCACGAGCAAAATACCGTTACGCAATTCTGTGGGAGAGATTATTGGTGTACTCGGAACATATATCGACATAACTGAACGCAAGCAAGTAGAAGAGGAAATAAAGAAGAGCCATGAACAATTATTAAAGCTCAGTGCTGAAAAGGATAAATTCTTTTCTATCATAGCACACGATTTAAGAAGCCCTTTCAACGGTTTTCTAAGTCTAACAGCATTAATGGCAGATACAACCGAAAAAATTTCTCTGGATGAATTTGCTGAATACAGTAAAATGCTGAATAAAGCCGCACGAAATATTTATATACTTCTGAATAATTTGTTGGAATGGTCTCAAATCCAAAAGGGGACTATAAAATTTACTCCAAAAAATTCTGATCTATCAAAAATGGTTTCACAAAGTATTGATACAATTTACCAGAGCGCACTGCAAAAGAGAATTGCAATTGTAAATGAAATTAATAATCCACAAAAAGTTTATGCTGATGAAAAAAGCATTAATACTGTGCTTAGAAACCTCTTATCTAATGCAGTTAAATTTACAAGAATGGATGGAAAAGTTATAGTAAAATCCAAACGTTTTGATGATGGCACTATACAAGTTTCGATTGAAGACAATGGTGTTGGAATATCTGATGATGATGTTAAAAAACTTTTCAGGATTGAAGAAAAAGTTAGCTCTCTGGGAACAGAGGGTGAGCCAAGTACAGGATTGGGTTTATTACTTTGCAAAGAGTTTGTTGAAATGCATGGACAAAAAATTTGGGTAGAAAGCGAAAAAGAGAAGGGTTCAACTTTTTGTTTTACTCTTCAGGAGAATTGATATGAAACAAAATAGTAAAAATGAAAAAATGAGAATTGAAAATGATAAACTTCTCTCAGACATCAAATCAAAACAGGCAGATGAAGTAACCGAACTCGCTGAAAGCATCATCAACACTGTACGGGGACCATTACTTGTTCTGGATAAAGATTTAAGAGTGGTTAAAGCAAATCGTTCATTTTTTAATTACTTCAGAGTTAGCCCCGAGGAAACAATTGGTGCTCTTATCTATGATCTGGGAAATCGACAATGGGATATTCCTAAACTAAAAGAACTGCTCGAGAAAATACTTCCCGAAAAAACGACATTCGATAATTACGAAGTTGAACATGATTTTGCCGGTATCGGTAATAGAATATTACTTCTAAATGCCCGGCAAATTGAAAGAGTCTTTGGAAAAGAGAAAATTATTTTACTTGCTATTGAGGATATAACTAAACGAAAGCATTTAGAAGAATCCTTATCTGAAACCAGTCGCATGACAAGTGAGTACCTGGATATTCTTGTAAATCATGCACACTTTCCAATTATTATTTGGGATGCTTCATTTGTAATAACACGCTTCAATAATAGTTTCGAAAAATTAAGCGGCTATAATATTAGCGAACTAATGGGTAAAAAAATTGATTTTCTATTTCCTAAGGATAAAGTCGAATCAACTCTTAAATTATTAGAAAATTCTCTTGGTGAAGAAAAATTTGAAATTAATGAGATTGATATTTTAAGAAAAGATAAAGAAATAAGAACTGTATTGTGGAATTCGGCAAATGTTTTTGATAAAGAAGGTAAACTTATTATTACAACAATTGCCCAGGATATTACAGAACGCAAGCTGGCGGAAGAAGAGTTGCAGAAAAGTGAAGAAAGATATCGCTCTGTAACACAATCTGCCAATGATGCTATTATTACTACAGATAGTAAAGGAATAATAACAGATTGGAATAAAGGAGCGCAAAAAATATTCGGTTATTTGGAAACAGAAATATCCGGGAAAAAATTAGATATGATATTTCTAAAAGATGAACTTTCAGAGCTTATTAAAAATAGAGAACATTCAGAACAAAGCGGAGAACAATCGATTGTTAACAAAACGGTTGAGTTTCAAGGACTTCATAAAAATGGGAAAGAATTTCCAATCGAATTATCATTAACTGAATGGGAAATTCCTTCAGGAAAATTTTTCACTGGAATTATTCGTGATATTACGGAACGCAAACAAAATGAAGCAGAGATCTTAATGCTTGCTCACTCTCTGAAAAGTATTAATGAATGTGTGAGCATAACAGATCTGAATGATAAAATACTTTTCGTTAATAAAGCCTTTTTAGATACTTACGGTTATGATGAACAGGAGTTGATTGGCAAACAAATAACTAAAGTACGATCGAAGAAAAATACGCAGGAACATGTGAAGGAAATTTTGCCGGCAACAATACAAGGGGAATGGAGAGGTGAATTGTTAAATCAAAGGAAAGATGGAAGTGAGTTCCCGATTTATCTTTCAACTTCAATAATATATGATAAAGACAGCAAACCCTTAGGACTAATCGGAGTTGCTTCAGATATCACCGCGCAAAAACAAATGGTTGTTGAACTTCTTAAATTATCAAGTGCGGTTGAACAAAGCCCGGCTTCCATTATAATTACTGATATTAAAGGAAACATTGAATATGCAAACCTAAAAGTAATAGAAACTACGGGTTATCAATTATCAGAGCTGCTGGGTAAGAATCCAAGAATATTTGGGACAGGAGAAAAATCAGCTTATGATTACAAAGTTCTTTGGGATACAATTAGCTCCGGAGAAGAATGGCGTGGTGAATTCCAAAATAAAAAGAAAAATGGAGAACTCTATTGGGAGTCCGCATCAATCTCTGCAATCATAAATAATATGGGAGAGATAATACACTATCTTGCAGTAAAAGAGGATATCACTGAACAGAAGAAGATAAATGAGGAACTGATTAATGCTAAAGAAAGAGCTGAAGAGATGAATCGGTTAAAATCTAATTTTCTTGCAAATATGAGTCACGAATTAAGAACACCATTGGTAGGTATATTGGGATTTGCAGAAATTATACGTCAGGAAAATGTATCTTCTGAAATCAGAGTTATGGCGGAAACCATTTACAAAAGCGGTAATAGATTATCGGAAACATTAAACTTAATTTTAGATTTATCGCAATTCGAAACAGAAAAAAAGGAAACAAAATTTCAAAAGGTTGAACTAGTTGATAAAACAATAGAAGTAATAACTTTGTTTAAAGAAACGGCTCGTAAGAAAGGTTTATTATTAATATCGTCATTCAGTGCAGAGTCAATCTTTATAAACTTTGATGAACGCGTTTATTACTCAATACTAACTAATCTTATTAATAACGCAATTAAATTTACTAGTGAGGGAAGCATTACTACAAGCGTATCACAATATGATGATTCTGTAGAAATAAGTGTAACTGATACAGGAATAGGTATTGCTGAAAACGATTACCAATCTATTTTCGAAGAATTCCGGCAGGTTAGCGAAGGTTACAGCAGAAATTTTGAAGGCACTGGTTTAGGGTTAAGTATTACGAAAAAGTTTGTTGAAAAATACGGAGGTACAATTACGGTTGAAAGCGAAGTAGGAAAAGGATCGACATTTAAAGTAATATTACCGTTTACAAATGCTTTAGAGACTTTGAAAGAAACGACTGCATCAGAAATACTTTTATCAACAAAAGCCCCGGAAACAAAATTAGGAAAACCACTTGGCTTATTAGTTGACGATGATCCTCTTGTTTTTCAGGTTATGAAAAGATATTTGAGAGATTATGTAGAGTTGGAAACAACTATTGATGCAGAATTTGCCGCTAAGATGTTAAGAAAGAAAAAGTATGATATAATATTTATGGATATTAATTTAAATCGTGGAATGGATGGAAAGAAAGCAGCAACGATGATAAGAAAGATGGATGGGTATGAAATCACTCCAATTATTGCGACCACTGCTTATGCATTGGCAGGAGATAAGGAGGAATTTATATTAGCCGGTTGTTCGCATTATTTAAGTAAACCTTTTAATAAAACAGAAATTAATGATATTGTTACAGAAGTGCTTAAACCGTAAAAGTAGTTTCTAAAAATGATGGTATTGATTTGTAAACAGTGATTTGGTATAAATTAAACTTTAGGATTAGTGATGTATGATAATGATTTTACTCATGAAGAAATTGGGGATATTTGTATTGAGACACTAAACTTTTCGCGTGCTACACTTAGAGAAACAGTAGATTTTAGAAATAGAATTAGAAATGATATTGAAAATGGTAAAAGAAATATTATCATCGATTTAAGTTTTTGTGACTTTTGCGATTCCTCATTTATTGGTGCTTTGGTAGTTTGTACTAAAAAATCATTTTCGGATAAAGTTAAATTTAGTATTATTGTTCAGCCGGGCACTTCATTGTCCGATATATTTCATGCAACAAGATTAGACAGAGTGCTAAATATCCATAAGACCAGAGAAGATGCATTAAAATATATTGATGAAAATATTTTTAAAAATATGCCAAATGAATGATTGTGAATACAAATTATAAACCCACGACTTACTTTGATTCTCCTGACCGCTCAAACGAACAAGAACTGCAAAGTGACAAACAGCTTATAATTAACCAGCCGTTGATTTTTCAGCTTTTGGAAGGATATCCCAGTCTTGCTGTAATTTTAAATCGGAATAGACAAATAGTTGCTTACAATAGTAAAGCCGCTGGATTATTGTTTGCGGATCAATCAGGTGAAATTTATGGACAAAGATTAGGAGAAGCACTAAAATGTATTCATGCTGCTGAGATGCCTGCGGGCTGCGGTACTTCAATTTTTTGTACTGAATGCGGTGCCGGTAAGTGCAGTAAACAAACAAGCGAAACACATGCAAGTTGTTCCGAGGAATGCCGTATTACAACAGAGCAGAATAGTGCAGAGTCATCATTAGATTTGAGGGTATTCACTTCTAATCTTAAGATATCCGGTGAAAATTTTATTTTATTCTCAATCGAAGATATCAAAGATGAAAAGAGAAGAAAGATCTTAGAAAAAATATTTTTTCACGATGTATTAAATACAGCAACTGCGATACAAGGCGTTTCAGAAATATTAAATTCAACTGATAAAATAGATGAAGTAAACGAATTCAGCGGTCTGCTTCTAAATTCATCTCATCAGCTCATTAGTGAAATTCAAACTCAGCGGGATTTACTAAACGCCGAACAGGGAACTCTTCTAGTTAATCCGCAGCTAAAATCCGCAAATGAAATATTATCCAGAGCACATGATCTTTATAAAGAAACCGGTTTTAACAAAGGAAAAAACTTTTTGTGTAAGTATTTGGAAAAAGATATCTATCTGGAAACGGATATTGTTTTATTAGTGCGATCGCTTGGTAACTTGATAAAGAATGCATTCGAAGCATCAAAAAAATCTGAGCAAATAAAAATTTATTGTAATGTTGAAGGAGATTCAGTTTTATTTAATGTTCAAAACGATGCTGTAATCCCTGAACAAATCCAGTTACAACTTTTTCAGAGATCATTCAGTACTAAAGCAGCTAATGGTAGAGGGATTGGAACTTACAGCGTTAAACTGCTTATTGAGCAGTATCTTAAAGGTTCAGTGGCATTCATTTCCAATACTAAAATTGGAACAATATTTACATTGAGAATTCCCTTTAATTTTAAATTTGATATCTGATACTTATAAAGTTGTTTGCTATCAGTGTGTGTAATATTTTGCTAATAAAAATAAACTCAGGGAGCGTTCATTATGACTGAAATATCTAAAAAGCCAGCTAAAAGAATACTTATAGTTGAAGACGACCAAATAAGTAGAGAGGTAATGGATAGACAGCTTAGAAAATATTTTCAGATTGATCTTGCCAAAGATGGTAAAGAAGCAATCGAATTATTTTCACAAAATGATTATCATTTAATAATTACGGACATTAACCTTGGCATTGGAAAAAATGGTATTGAGGTAATGAAGGAAATAAGGAATACAGAAATAGGTAAAACAATCCCTGTAATAGCAATTACTGCCTATGCAAATTTTGGTGACCGTGAATCTTTTCTATCAGCTGGCTTTGATAATTATATCTCAAAACCTTATCAAACCGATGAATTGTTGAGGTGTATCATAGACTCAACAAATAATTATCAATAATTATTTTCTCAAGCATTTATTTTTTATAAATAATATTCAACCTGCAGATGTAGTCCATTTTTCATCCCTTTGGATGATTTACATCCCTTATTTCATTTCATAAATTTACATCAAAGTTAAACACAATAAGGAGGCTTACTATGTTTAGATCATCAATTATAGAAGAAAGCGGGGCTAAGTTTGACGGCATACAAAAAGTTAATGGGAGGGATAGATTTGCAGTTGCAACAGATCTGCAAACATTCTCTACTTATTATCTCCCAATTAAGGGATTAACCAAAAAGAAAGTTCAAAATAAATTAGCCAATGAAAGAAAGAAGAAATTTAATATCATTTAATTGACTTTCATTGTGTTCTGCTAAAAGTAAGGATATGCATTCATTGAGATTAACATAATCCTGTATTGTGAAATACTTAGGTGAAAAAAATGGCTGCATATCGTCCCAAAATTATCAATAAGGTAAACTATTTCCGACCAACAGATGTAGTCCTTTTTTCATCCTTTTGCCTTATTGCACATACTCATAATTCTGTCTAACATCATACCAAGAATAAATAGCCATAAATGTACAAATGGAAAAAAATATTTTACAACAATCCCAAACTGAAAACGGAACAACTGAAATCGTAATAGTAGAATCTGCAGAGATTATAACTGATTCGATGTTTAAAAGATTCTTTTTGGAAGTAGCCTCTATTACAACTTTTACTTTTCGTTTTTTTAAAGAAGTAATTAAACCGCCATATGAGTTTAATGAAGTAATGAAACAGTCTTTTTTGATTGGCTACAAGTCTCTTCCTTTGGTGGCTATTACTGGATTTATAATCGGACTTGTACTAACTATTCAGTCAAGACCTACTTTGGCAAAATTTGGATCTGAGTCTTTGCTGCCTGCAATGGTGGCAGTTTCACTTATACGTGAAATTGGACCTGTTATCACAGCATTAATCTTTGCCGGAAAAGTTGGATCAGGTATAGGAGCAGAGCTGGCTTCAATGAATGTAACTGAACAAATTGATGCAATGCAGGTATCAGATACTAATCCATTTAAATATCTTGTTGTTACAAGGGTTCTTGCTGCAACATTAATGCTTCCGATCCTGGTAATTCTTGCTGATGGTTTTGGTTTATTTGGCTCACTTGTCGGTGTTAATATAAAAGGAGATGTAAGTGCTTATTTGTTTTTTTCTCAGATATTTCAAAGTCTGGAATTTAATGATCTGATACCGGCTATAATTAAAACTTTTTTCTTCGGTTTTTTTATCGGGCTTATAGGCAGTTATAAAGGATATAATTCAAATAAAGGTACTGAAGGTGTCGGTAAAGCAGCAAATTCAGCAGTGGTTTTATCGTCATTAATGGTTTTTATAATAGATATGATAGCAGTGCAAATTACAAGTTTGCTTCAAGGTTAAAATTAAGCAGTTAGAAAAATGCAAGAAAATACAACCGATATAGAAATTAAATCTAAATCTAAATCTAAAACTGTTAATGAGCAGGAGAGTGATGTTGTGATTGAAATGCAGCATCTTAAAAAATCTTTCGGAAATAATCACGTATTGCGGGATATTAATTTGGTGATTAATAAAGGAGAAAACCTTGCAATACTCGGACAATCCGGAACGGGTAAATCAGTTCTTATTAAATGTATTGTTGGGTTGGTAGAAATTGATGACGGTAAGCTTGTAATATTCGGACAAGATATTTCTGAGTTAAAGGATAAGGAACTTATCGAAACACAAAAAAGAATCGGTTTCCTTTTTCAAAGTGGTGCTCTTTATGATTCCATGACAGTTAGAGAGAATCTTGAATTTCCTCTAAGAAAGCAATTGAATTCGCTATCAAAAGAAAAATTAGACTCGCTTGTAAAAGAATCATTGCATGATGTTGGACTTGATAAAGCAATTGATAAGACACCTTCAGAACTTTCCGGCGGTATGCGC
>JBBQSH010000020.1:0-35083 GCA_038214015.1 Ignavibacteriales bacterium
AATCTTGAATTTCCTCTAAGAAAGCAATTGAATTCGCTATCAAAAGAAAAATTAGACTCGCTTGTAAAAGAATCATTGCATGATGTTGGACTTGATAAAGCAATTGATAAGACACCTTCAGAACTTTCCGGCGGTATGCGCAAGCGTTTAGGTTTAGCGCGCACATTAATTTTAAAACCAGAGATAATGCTTTATGATGAACCTACAACAGGGCTTGATCCTATAACATCAAAAGAAATAAGTAATCTCATCCTGGAAGTACAAAGAAAATACCATACCACTTCCATCATTATTACTCATGATATTGAATGTACCAAGCTAACAGCTGATAGAATTATTGTAATCAAAGATGGAGTCTGTGCCGCAGAAGGAACGTTTGACGATCTGGAAAAATCCGCAGATCCATGGATAAGATCATTTTTTGAATGAAACAGAGTGCAATTAAGCAGGAGTATATAAAATGAAAAAAAATTCAACTAATAAAATCAAGCTTGGAATATTTGTTTCACTTGGTTTAGTAGTATTGATTTTAGCAATATATTTTATCGGGGAGAAACAGCTATTATTCAAGAGCACATTCCGTTTAACAGGTGTGTTCACTGATGTTGCAGGACTTCAGGCAGGAAATAATGTACGCTTATCCGGAATAAGTATCGGAACAGTAGAAAGTATAAGTTTAGTAAGCGATACAACTGTTAGAGTTGAAATTGTTATTGATGAAAGCAGCAGAAAGTTTATTAAGAAGGACGCTGTTGCTACTATCGGTTCAGAGGGACTTATAGGTAATAAAGTTTTAGTTATAAATCCCGGAACCGGTGGAAAAAAAAGCATAGAGGATAATGATGTAATTCAAACAACTCAGCCAATTAGCGTAGATGATATTATGGTATCATTAAAAACTACTATTGATAATACAGCATTTATTACAGGTGATTTGGCTAAGATTTCAGCAAATATAGAATCAGGAGAAGGAACCATTGGCAGGCTAATGATGGATCCAACCTGGAGAGAAAATATTCAATCTACAATAATTAATTTGAAGGACGGTTCAGAAAAGTTTGTAGTCTTTATGGATAAGTCACAAGAAATTGACAATATTCTGATAGCTCTAAATTCAAACATAGACAGTACATCTGCTGTCATTCTAGATTTGTCTAAGATTGCCAGCAAGATACAATCCGGAGAAGGAGTAGTAGGAAAACTGTTAATGGATCAATCGATGGGACAAAATCTCGATTCTACTTTAATTAACTTGAAAAAAGGTTTAGCTGAGTTTGAAATATTCATGAAGATGGCACAGGAGAGTTGGCTTCTGAGTTTTTAAGAATAAAACAGAGTTTGTCCCGGAATTTTGAAGCAGCAAATATTTTACTGTTATCAGACTCAATATATTAACTAAAAATTTTATTTAATAACTTAATAAAGGTTCAAAACAATGAATGCAAAAACAATTGGGTTAGCAATAGCCGTAATAGGTTTGATAATGACCCTATATACCGGATTTACTTACGTAACAAGAGAAAAAATTGTTGATATAGGCAGCGTTGAAATAACAGCGGACAAAGATCATACAGCAAATTGGTCACCATTTATTGGAATAGGTATAATGGTAATTGGTGGAGTAGTTTTTTTGTTTGGTAAAAAATCTAAGTAGGACTAATACAGTTTAAAGTAACTGCTAATCTAGAGGATGTAGTTCCCTTTTCATTCTTTTGTTCAATTGATTCACTTAGGATCAAAACAATGTAACACATTCATACAGGCTATAATTCCAAGCATAGACTCTGAAATCAATATCAATAGAGTTAAAACAGATAATCCTGCTGACAAAACTAATACATTACAAAGGATTTTTTCATCAGAAAAAAACAAAAAAAGTAAATGAAAGTTAGTTTTAAAAATATTTTAGCAGTTGCGAAAACATCTTTTAAGAAATGGATTTCTAAAGATCCATTTCGTGAAAGTGCAGCAATCGCATATTATGCTATTTTTTCATTACCAGGATTGCTGGTTGTAATTGTAACCCTTGCCGGATATTTTTTTGGACGTGATGCTGTGAATGATCATTTAGCAGCACAGATCACAAATACTTTGGGTGCAGATACTGCTGAGCAAATTCAGAGCATGATTGTAAAAGCGAGTGAAACTCAAAATTCTATTTGGGCAGCTATAATCGGAGTAATTACAATTTTTATTGGCGCAACAGGCGTGTTTGCCCAATTTCAAAAATCTTTAAACATTATTTGGGAAGTAAAAGCATACGAATCAAAAAGCGGCATCTTGCAAATAATTAGGGTGCGATTATTTTCGTTTGGACTGATAATTTCTATTGCTTTTATATTAATTGTGTCACTTATAATTTCTACCTTGCTTTCGGCGTTTGGTGATTGGTTATCAAGGCAGTTTTCCGATTCACTTCTAATTGTGTTACAGATAATTAATTTCATTTTATCCTTCGCTATTGTTGCAATACTGTTTGCCCTTATGTTTAAATATTTTCCGGATGCAAAAATTAAATGGCGTCATGTTTGGTTCGGCTCGTTTGTTACTGCCTTTCTATTTGAGATTGGAAAATTTGGTTTAGGAATATATTTTGGACAAGCAAATCCGGGTACCGGATATGGCGCAGCAGGATCGGTGATTTTAATTTTACTTTGGGTATCGTATTCTTCTATGATTGTTTTATACGGAGCAGAGTTTACTTACGCTTATGCAAATATGTTATCAGGCAATGTACCTCCTTCTGAAATTGCTAAAAAAGATATACGATGCAAATCGGACGAACAGAAATAAATTGAAAAAATTAAAGTAATTGTATCTAATCCGTTTTTAATCCTTTGGGCTGTTGATAAGCCTGTTGAATATTTGCTTTTTATTATAGGAATGGTGATCAATACGAAAAAGACAGAAAAAGCTTTACTACTTTAAAAAACAATCATACATCCAATAAATTAAAATGAAAATATTCTTATTCTATAATCCTACATCCGGCTCTAAAAATATTTCTACTGAAGAATTTAAAAATCAAATTATCAATGAATTAAATTCCGATTCAAAAAATAATTATGAGATAGTGTTTATTGATATATTGACTGAAACAATTAATGAAGATGAAATTAAGAAAGAATCTGCGAACATAAAGGCTTTAATTGTTTCCGGAGGCGATGGATCCATTAGTACATTTGCAAAACTGGCTATCGAAAATAATATTCCTCTTGGAATTTTACCCAGCGGTACGTTTAATAATTTTGCAACTGATAATGGAATACCAAATGATTTTAAGGAAGCTCTAAAGATTATAAAACAATTTAATGCAACTAAGATAGATGCGGCCAAAATTAATGATAGATATTTTGTTAACAATTCATCAATCGGTTTATATACAACATCGGTTAAGATAAGAGAAAGAATAAGAAAAGATTATGGACTTAATAAATTTAGTGCAATGCTATTTGCAATTGTAAAAACACTTTATTTATTCCCAATGATTTATATCGAAGTGGAAAGCAATGGAAAAATAATTAAAAAGAAAACTCCTTTTGTATTTATTGGGAATAATAAATATGAGTTTAATTTATTAAGAATTGGTACTAGAAAATCCTTAAATGATGGGTTACTACATATTTATTATTCCAAGTGTAAATACAGATTTTGTTTATTGAAAATTACTTTGCAAACAATATTTAATTCTCAACAAAGCTCGGAATATATTATATCAAATTCTGTAAATGAATTTACAATCTATTCTAAAAAAAAACATTTAACAGTTGCCGCTGATGGTGAAATATTTAGGATGAGTTCACCTTTAAAATATGAAATAAAACCTAAAGCGCTTTTATTAATAGTACCTTATAAATGAAAAAAATAGTTCACATATCAGATTTACATTTTGGAACGGAAGACTTAAATCTTGTTAGAGAATTGTTAGAAAATATTAATAATCATAATCCAAATTTGGTTATAATAAGCGGAGATTTAACGCAAAGAGCAAAATCAGAGCAATATGTGGCTGCCGCAGATTTTTTAGCTCAAATTAAATTTCCCCAAATTGTAGTCCCCGGTAATCACGATATTTCTTTATGGAATTTGTTCAGAAGATTTTTTAATCCTTTACAAAGATTTAAAAAGTACATCCACGATGATGAATTTCCATTTTATGAAGATAATGAAATACTGATTGTGGGAATAAATTCCGCTCGTTCACTTACAATAATGGACGGAAGAATTTCTCTCAGCCAAATTCAACATCTTAAAAATATTTTTTGCAATAAATCTGAACCGCAATTTAAAGCTATTGTTGTTCATCATAATTTAATTCCTTCACCAGATATTCAATCACATAAACTATTAGGTCGCGCGGGTTTAATGATTGCTGAATTAAACAACTGTGGAATTGATATGATATTCTCCGGCCATCTTCATAAATATTATTTGGAAGATGTCCAAAAATATTTTAAAGGTTCAAACTCAATTATAATTTCTCAAGCAGGAACGGCAACCTCAGCAAGAATGAGAGGAGAGAAGAACAGTTATAATTATGTGAAAGTATTTCCGAATAAAATTGCTATTAGTATTATGCGATTTAATGGAGAAAAATTCATAGAAGAAAAAGAAATAGTGTATAATCGCGTACAGAATTATTGAAATAAAATAAAGGAATTTAAAAAGACTTATGGATTAGAAAATATTTACGTTAATAATCTGCCCGGTTAATTATTGTCGCATCATCAAAATACTATTCTTGATGGATTATTTACTAATCTAAAAGATGTAATCCCTTTTTCATCCCTTAGGAGGATTTATATCGCGATCGATTTAGTTACATTTTATAATGTGATGCTGGATTATTTAATCATGAATCAGAGGAGTGTGTAATAATGAGCGTTAGAAAAAATATTTCTTTAGAGGAAGCTAAACAAACAGCTAATAAATTAGAGATCAGTTTTGCTGATTTTAAGCTCGAGCAATTTAGAATGGGAATGAAGGTAGAATTAGAACATGGGAAAATAAATACCGGGACAAATGTTTCTAATGATTATTTATTAACCACCGGGAAAATCGCTTTAGCGCATTTAAATGAATTCCCGGATTATTACACGAGATTGAAAAAAATGGAAACGCAAGCTAAAAAATATTGGGGTAAGTGAGTATAACTCTCATGTCTTTTTTAATTAATCCATCCGAACTGAATTACTGACAGAAATTCATATTTCAACGAATACTTCACAATGATGGATACCATAATTTTTCTCGTAAGTGTTCCTGGAAATTAGAAAACATATTTTAAATAGGAACAGAAATTGAAAATTCGATTACAAATTTGTTAATGACATACCTGAGGTGGTAGTGATGAAAGTACCGAAACATATTGGAATAATTCCTGATGGAAACAGAAGATGGGCGGATGCCAATAAAATGACAAAAGAAAAAGGTTATGAATTTGGCTTAGGTCCGGGCTTGATACTATATAAATTATGCAAAGATGCCGGCATTAAGGAATTAACATATTACGGGTTTACAACTGATAATACGAAAAGACCGGCAGAACAAAGAAAGGCATTTACAAACGCCTGCATAGATGCAGTAAATCTGTTATCTAAAGAATCAGCAGAATTATTGGTTGTTGGCGATTTTAAATCTCCCATGTTTCCAAAAGAATTATATAAATACACCACGAGGCAGATCTTTGGTAAAGGAGGAATTAAGGTTAATTTTCTGGTTAATTATGGTTGGGAGTGGGACTTAAACAATTTGAAATTTGCTAACACTACTCAGAAAAACATCACGAAGCATATAAACTCTTTTGATGTTTCCAGAGTAGATCTGATTATACGGTGGGGCGGCAGAAGACGCTTAAGTGGCTTCCTTCCGGTTCAATCCATTTATTCAGATTTCTATGTGTTAGATGACTATTGGCCGGATTTTAAACCGGAGCATCTTTATAATGCGCTGAATTGGTACAATGATCAGGATCCCACGCTTGGAGGTTGATTTTGATTGCATAAAAAAAAATTTTTCAACTGCCTTCTCACCCAAAAGATGTAGTTCCTTTTTACTCCTTTTGGACGATGGTTGCATTATAAACATATTCATATATTTAATTCAGTGTGATATGGATTATATAGAAGTAAAATATAAATCACACAAAATCATAAATATAAAATGGAGTTATATTATAGTTATACACTATCGCAGTAGTTTTACTAGTATTGTGGTTAGTAGGATTACTAGCTGCTTATACCATGGGTGGAATAATTCAAATACTTTTGGTCATTGCAGTTGTAATGATCTTACTGAATGTTATAAGAGGACGACGTGCGGTCTGAACTAAATTGCAGGAAGACCCGTAATTAAGTAATCAATTACTACAATGAAAATTAATCTAAAACTAAAATTATAGTCGAAATATTATGGTCATAAATGTTTATAATCTAGCAAAAGGTATTTTGATAGGTGGTTTGGTCGGAGCTGGCGTTGCGCTTCTTTATGCACCTAAGAGCGGAAAACATCTCCGTCACGATATGAGTATATAAAGTTACGGGCAGGAAAAGTAGTATGAAAAAGACTTCCGATGAATTACTGGACAAAACTCGTGACATGATGAATTCGATAACCGAAACCGTAACTGGTCATCATTCGTAATTCTTAAAAAGGTTTCGAAGCTCGTAACAATACAGAAAGCTCGCAAAGCTTAATTAATAGTTGATAAGATTTGTTGAATTGTAAAAATTATTAATCTTAGCGGATTAGTTTTCTGCATTGATATATTTTTTTTATTTCAAATTATAACGCGAGATTTTCAATGAAAACTAAGAGTGCTTTAAAAAATTTTCCTATCGTCTGCGTTGGCGGTTCGGCTGGTGGTCTTGATGCTTATACCCGTTTACTACAGAATATGCCAGCCGATATGGGTGTTGCAATTGTCATCGTTAATCATTTGAGAACTGTAGCTACCCTGCTTCACGAGATTCTCCCACGTTTTACAAAGATGCCTGTTAAACTGATAACCGAAAAACTAGACATTGAGCCCAACCATGTGTTTATTATTCCGGAACAGCGAGACCTGCACGTTCTAAATGATGAGTTCCGGTTAAAGCCGATATCAAAGCCCAGGGGTTGGCCCGATGTGATTACTGTATTTCTGCGTTCAATAACGCAGCATTGGGATGGGAAACTTATTGCTGTTATTGTCTCTGGCTATGATGGTGATGGGGCTGAAGCGCTTTGCGGCATAAAAGAAGCGGGGGGTATTACGATCGCTCAGAAGCCCGAAACAGCCGGTCAGCCAGATATGCCGAAGAGTGCAATAGCAAGCGGGTGTATAGATTTTATTCTTTCACCTGAGGATATCGCTAAAGAAATTGTACGTATTGCGCACGCGAGTCATATTGAAGATTAGTATTGGATTTTACACTTATGATTACAATGCATACATGTTAAACCACATAACAATAATTGGGAAAAAATGAAAAAACATTTAGTCAAAATAATTAACATCGAACAAGTGACCCACGACGTTAAAAAACTTCAAGTTTAAAAACCGATTGGATATTCATTCACTCCCGGACAAGCCGCAGAAGTAACGATAAATAAAAAAGGTTGGGAGAACAAAAAAAGGCCATTCACTTTTACTTCTCTGCCGGATAATGATTACCTCGAGTTTACCATCAAGACATATCCTTTACACAAAGGCGTTACCAATGAACTTCAACAACTAAAAAAGAACGATGAGTTAATACGCACGATGTCTTTGGTGCAATCGCTTACAAAGGCGAAGGTCTTTTTATTGCCGGAGGGGCCGGTGTCACTCTCTTTATTTCCATCTTTAGGTACATACAGTCAAAAAAGGAAATGGGTAGTAACAAACCCATCTTCGCCAATAAAACAGAAGCTGATATTATACTCGGGAGAGAATTTGAAAAATTATTAGGCAAAAATTTCATCAACATTTTATCTGAAAAAAATGTGAAAAAATATGCACACGGGCAAATCACAAAAGATTTTATCAAAGCAAATAGTGGTGGCATCAGTCAATACTTTTATATATGTGGTCCCCCGCCAATGATGGATGCAATAGAAAAGCAATTGGAACAATTAAAAGTGAATAAAAAACGTCTGGTCAAGGAAGTATTTTAGATGCTGAAGAATGAACATTGGACTATAAAGAAAGGCATTCACAAACGCCTGCATAGGTACAGTAAATCTGTTATCTAAAGAATCAGCAGAATTGTTGGTTGTTGGCGATTTTAAATCTCCCATGTTTCCAAAAGAATTACATAAATACACCACGAGGCAGATCTTTGGTAAAGGAGGAATTAAGGTTAATTTTCTGGTTAATTATGGTTGGGAGTGGGACTTAAATAATTTGAAGTTAGCTGACACTACTCAGAAAAATATCACGAAGCATATAAACTCTTTTGATGTTTCCAGAGTAGATCTGATTATACGGTGGGGTGGCAGAAGACGTTTAAGTGGCTTCCTTCCGGTGCAATCCATTTATTCAGATTTCTATGTGTTAGATGACTATTGGCCGGATTTTAAACCGGAGCATCTTTATAAAGCGCTGAATTGGTACAATGATCAGGATCCCACGGCTTGGGGGTTAATTTTGATTACATAAATTAAAAATTTTTCAACTGCCTTCTCACACAAAAGATGTAGTTCCTTTTTAGTCCCTTTGGACGATTGATTCACTTAAGATCAAAACATAAGTTAAAAATGAAACATAATTTAATTCATTAAAAAAAGGAAAAAGAATGCAAAAGCAATCAAACACCAGTTCACAAAACAGAACTAAGTCATCCCAGAAGACAAACAATGATGGAGTGCAATCATCTAAGCTCATGAATTTATTTGAAGATGAATTGAAAGATATTTATTGGGCTGAAAAAGCGTTAACGAAAGCTATTCCCAAAATGGTCAAGAAGGCAACATCAATAGAACTAATTAAAGCTTTAGAAAATCACCTTGCACAAACTGAAAAACAGATTACCCGTATGGAAAAAGTATTTGAATCAATTGATAAAAAACCGACGGCAAAAAAATGTAAAGCAATGGAAGGATTGATAAAAGAAGGTGAAGAAATTATGGAGGAATGCGAAGCAGGTGCAATGTGCGATGCAGGAATAATTTTAGCAGCGCAAAAAATCGAGCATTATGAAATCGCTACTTATGGAACGCTTCGTCAATTTGCAGAAACGCTTAAGTTACAAGAGGCTGTGAACTTACTGGAACAAACGCTTGTGGAAGAAAAAGGAGCGGATGTAAAATTAACTGAAATTGCTGTTTCTATGGTTAATGCTGAGGCTGCTGGAACAGAAGAGGAGTAAAAATAATGATGTAAATCATTATAAATAAAAAGCGCTGAGAACTTTCACTCTGCGCTTTTTCTTTTAGAAAAAAGATATTGAAAAGTTGAACATTGAAAATATTCGCCTCTAAAAAAAAGATTTATAACATTCTGGTTAGTAACATAAATAATCGGAAGGAAACTTTTAATTTTATTGTTTAGAAAGGACATCGTGCAAAAATGAAAACATCAAATAGAAAAAAAAATAACAATTCTAAGATTAATGACCTTGCTAAAAATACAGAAAGCGGTCAAGATGAATTTTTAACTACTAATCAAGGTTTGCGGATTAATGATGATCAGAACTCCTTAAAGTCAGGTGAGCGTGGCGCAACATTGCTGGAGGATTTTCAACTTCGTGAAAAAATTACTCATTTTGATCATGAAAGAATTCCTGAGCGAATTGTTCATGCAAGAGGAAGTGCTGCACATGGATATTTCGAATTACATAAATCAATGACGAAATATACAAAAGCAAAATTTTTACAAACTCCCGGCAAGCGTACTCCTGTTTTCGTTAGGTTCAGTACTGTAGCAGGTTCACGCGGCTCTACTGATTTGGCGCGTGACGTGAGAGGATTTGCAGTAAAGTTTTACACTGAAGAGGGAAACTTTGATTTAGTCGGTAATAATATTCCAGTATTTTTTATACAAGATGCAATTAAGTTTCCTGATCTCATTCATGCTGTTAAACCGGAACCGAATAATGAAATTCCACAGGCAGCCTCTGCGCATGATACGTTTTGGGATTTTGTATCGCTTATGCCAGAGAGTATGCACATGATTATGTGGGCAATGAGTGATCGTGCTATTCCAAGAAGTCTGCGAATGATGGAAGGTTTTGGGATTCATACATTTAGATTTGTTGATAAAAATAATAAATCAGTGTTTGTAAAATTTCATTGGAAACCTTTGCTGGGTGTTCATTCGGTTGCATGGGATGAAGCACAAAAAATTTCGGGTAAGGATTCTGATTTTCACCGAAGAGATTTATGGGAAGCAATAGAAAGCGGTAACTTTCCTGAATGGAATTTTGGTGTTCAGATTGTACAGGAAAAAGACGAACATAAATTTGATTTTGATTTGCTTGATCCTACGAAGCTTATTCCTGAAGAGATTGTTCCGGTACAAATAATAGGCAAGATGACTTTGAATCGAAATCCTGATAATTTTTTTGCAGAAACTGAACAAGTTGCATTTCATCCCGGACATATTGTATCAGGAATTGATTTTAGTAATGATCCATTATTACAGGGTCGATTATTTTCTTATACCGATACACAACTCAGTAGATTAGGTGGACCTAACTTTCACGAGATTCCAATAAATCGACCTATTGTTCCGGTACACAATAATCAGCGTGATGGTATTATGCGGCAAACTATTGATGCTGGTCAATCAAGCTATAACCCCAATACAACAGGCAATGGTTGTCCATTTCAGGCTAAAGCAGTGGATGGCGGATTCGTGTCATACAATGAAAAAATAGATGCTCGTAAAGTGCGGGCACGCAGTCAAAGCTTTTTTGATCATTTCAGCCAGGCAACATTATTCTTCAACAGCCAGAGCGAACCTGAAAAAAATCATATTGTGGATGCATTCCGTTTTGAATTAGGGAAGTTAAAAAAAGAAGCTATCCGTATGAGGGTATTAGGTATGCTTACACAAGTGGATAAAACTCTTACTGCAAAAGTGGCAGAAGGATTAGGCGTTCCCGTACCTAAAACACCTGAACAACCTCTTAATCAAAGTATTCCAGCCGATGGAGATCCCAAAAAATTTCAGCCGAAAAAAGTTAAGTCATCATTGCAGAAATCAAAAGCTCTAAGCATGGCAGACACTGTTAAAGATACGATTAAAACCAGACAGATAGCCATACTGGCTGCAGATGGTGTTGATGATGTATCATTAAATAAAATGAAACGAGCGCTTGAAACGGCAGGAGCACAAACAAATATTATTGCACCTCATTTAGGAAATATTACCTCAGAAAAAATGAAGCAGATAAAAGTTGATCAGAGTTTTTTGACCGCTGCATCAGTTCTGTTTGATGCAGTTTATATACCGGGTGGATTACAGAGTAAAGCTAATTTGCAGAATGAACCGGATGCTATTCATTTTATCAATGAAGCTTATAAACATTGCAAAGCTATAGCCGCTGAGGCAGAAGGTGTAGATTTGTTGAATAAAACTACAGCCGGAATTAAAATGAAAGATAAAACAGATAAAAACCAGCTGGCAAAAGGCGTATTAATTAATCGCAATCCAAAAGAATTTATAAAAGCAATTGCGCAGCATCGTTTTTGGGAGCGCGAAAAAACGGGCAAAGTTCCTGCTTAAAAACATTCTTGTTACTGCAGTTTAAAAGTGCCGTAAAATAATTTTTGCAGCACTTTTATTATTTGTTTTAAATAGCAATGGAGAAAATAGTAGAACGTATATGGAAACCAGCTGCCCAAACACAACCTATTTTGATCTTGCAGAGCATGACGGTGAACAAATAGTTATCATCAAGATGGTTGGGACGAATCCCAATGTTATACCAGATCGGTTTCGGTGTGGACGCCAAAATGAGGAGTTAAATTTCGTAATCAAACTTTGCTTAGTTAAAAGTAGAAATTTATTATTTAATATTTTTTTATGAATCTTACAACAGGTTATCCATATTGGCTAATAAACAACGGATTGGTTGCTACTTATCCTAAACTGGAACGATCAATTAAAACGGATGTTATCATAATTGGTGGTGGAATCTCAGGAGCGTTAGCAGCTTATTACATTAGTAATGCAGGTTTAGATTGTAATGTTGTTGATGCACGAACTATTGGTTTAGGCAGTACATGTGCAAGTACTTCGCTATTACAATACGAATTAGATATCCCGTTATCAGTACTTTCAGATCAAATTGGTTTCCAGTCTGCAGCACGTACTTATATAATGTGCAGTGAAGCTATTGACACTCTGCAAAGCATATCAGAAAAAATAAAATTTACACTATTTGAAAAAACAAAGAGCCTTTATTTTGCTGCTTATAAAAAAGATAAAAAACTTATTGAAGCTGAATTTACATATCGTAAAAAAGCAGGATTTCAAGTGCGGTTTTTAGATGAAAAAGCAATTCGAGGGCAATACGGTTTCACTGCTCCCGCAGCTATTCTATCAATGCAAGGCGCCACCACAGACGCATATATGTTTACGCATGCACTGCTTCAGGCAATTATAAAAAAGGGTCATGAAGTATTTGACAGAACTTCAATTTCAAAAATAGAATATCAAAGAAATGGAGTGAAACTATTTACAGAAAACGGACACAGCATAACAGCAAAAAAAATTATTAATGCATCCGGTTATGAAATAACTGAATTTGTAGCCAAAAAAATCGTAAAACTTAATTCAACTTATGCACTCGCCTCAGAACATATACAATCGCATATACCTGTTTGGAAGGATAAGACAATTTTGTGGAATACTGCTGACCCCTATTTATATATGCGTCTTACCAAAGATAATCGGGTTATAATCGGAGGAAGAGATGAAGAGTTTTATAGTCCGCTCAAGCGCAACAAGCTTATCAAAAAGAAATCTGCGTTGTTAAAAAAAGATTTTTCAAAACTATTTCCTGAAATTGAACTTAATCCCGAATTTAGTTGGACAGGAACATTCGGCAGTACAAAGGATGCTCTGCCATATATTGGTACTTATAACAAAACACCTCATACTTATTACGCATTGGGTTTTGGCGGAAACGGAATTACATTTAGTGTAATTGCAGCGGAGATAATTTGTGATATGATTACCGGGAAAAAAAATAAAGATGCATCGCTTTTTTCTTTTGACAGAAAAATTAAGTAGTCCTGTCCAATGAAGATTGGAAATATTGAATTAAATCCTGGATAAAAATATGAACACTACATTTAAAGTACCTTTATATGCTAAGCTGTCTCAAATTCTTTTGGGAATAGTTATCCTGTTTTTTATTCTTTATATAGGTAAGGAAATAATTATACCGTTAATATTTTCCTTTTTCATTGCCATCCTGTTAGATCCGGTAGTTAGTTATTTATGCAGAAGAAAAGTTAATCGTTTTGTTGCAATTTTTATATCAATTCTCTTAGCAATTCTTAGCTTAAGCGCAATAATATATTTTATCACCTCACAGATAATTATGTTCGGTGAGATGCTGCCGCAGCTTGAAGAAAAAATTGGCACTCTTATTTTTCAGAGTATCCAATGGGCCTCACAATTTTTTAATTTAAGCATAGAAGACACCAATGTTTGGATTGCGCAGTTGAAGAATGAAGCCCTAACTGCAGGCAAATCACTAATTGGTCCTACCATATTATCTGTGAGTGGAATGGTAGTAGTATTCTTACTAATGCCAGTGTATATATTCATGATCCTATGGTATAAGAAGCTATTTCTTGAATTTTTCAGCCGGCTTTTTCCAACAGAAAAACAAAAAACTGTTACCGAAATACTGATAGAATCAAAATTACTTATTCAGAAATATTTAATAGGATTGCTTACAGAAACTGGTATCGTTGCAGTTTTGAATACTTTGGGGTTAATCATATTGGGAGTTGAGTATGCTGTATTACTTGGTGTGATGGGTGCTTTACTCAATATTATTCCCTATATCGGAGGTATTGTTGCAATGGGCTTAACTATTATAGTAGTTCTTGCAACCAAACCGCCAATATATGCTCTTTGGGTACTTGTATTATATAGCCTTGTTCAGTTTATAGATAATAATATAATTGTTCCAAAAATTGTTGCATCAAAAATAAAGATTAATGAATTTATATCAATTGTAGCAGTATTAGTCGGTAGTTCACTGTGGGGAATACCAGGGATGTTTCTTTCCTTACCAATTATAGCCATACTTAAAGTAATATTTGATCGGATTGATTCTTTAAAACCTTTTGGATTTTTATTAGGTAACACTATGTCTTCCGATAAAAAAAAGTTTTTTAACTTTTCTAAAAGAAAAGTTAAAGCAAGCAATTCTTAAATAAATTATTTCAACAAATGATTGATAACAGTAACATACAATTCACTACTTAAAAATTATTATTCAGTTTATTATTTTTTCTTTTTTCGCGCTGAAGCTTTTTCTATACCCTCATCTTCAACTGAATGTGTCTGTTTTAGATTTGCTTCCTTTTCAGCTTTTTTTGCTAGTTTAATATAGAATTTGTGAAGATGCTCCAATTCAGTCTGTGTTAAATCTTCAACATCAATTAACCTGTTGCTTGCATCGCTTGAAGATGCAACCAGTTCATTTAGTTTTAATTGAACTGCGAGTGATTCCTTATTCTGTGACCTTTGAATTAAAAAAACCATTAGAAAAGTTATTATTGTAGTTCCGGTGTTTATTACAAGCTGCCAGGTATCAGAGAAACTAAATACCGGTCCGGAAATTATCCAGATTATGATTACTAAAAAAGCAATTGAAAACGCGGCAGAACTACCAGCAAATACAGTAGCTTTGTGGGCAAAACTATCAAACTTATCACTTATTCTTGTGCTTAATTTTTTTTTCATATTGATTCCTGTTTGTGCCTGATAATTAGTAAATAAAATATCATGTTAAAAATCATAATAATAAAAAATTTTTATTCCTTAAAATTGATTTTTTTAAAATTTTCTGACTAACGATATTGCTAATTAAGATTTAATCTTTGTAAATTCAAGCAACAATTAAGGTATGAATTACTGTAAATATTTATATTATGTTACTAACAATTGCGCTGATGACAAATGCCTTTGTTATTATATACGTTCTCTCACAAAAAAGAAAGAACGCGATAAATAAAAGCTACGTTTATTATCTAATCAATTTTTCCTATGAATTTATTAATATAAAAAGAAACCTGCTGTTTTATGTTTTAGTATTTTTGTCAATCCTGAGTATCATTATAACATTAACCACAGGGCTGGTAATTAAGGAGTCAGTACTATTATACAGAGAATATCATGATGTAATAGGACCTCTGTTCTTTTTTGTTCTTACTATCGCAAACATACTTCCCGGCTTTTACGGATTATATTTAATTTTTAGCAAAACTTTCAGCTCGGAAAGTATTCTTATTCAAAGGTCAGCACAGTTAATTATTGCCGCATCATTAAAAAACAATCCTTGTTGGATTATTTACTCACCTAAAAGATGTAGTTCCTTTTTCATCCTTTCGGTCGATTGAATAGACACACTTGTATTCCTACTTTAAGATAGAGTCTAAACACATAATTTTTAATTGAAAGGATACTTACAATGTTATATACAATCGCAGTTGTTCTTGTAGTTTTATGGCTAATTGGGTTAGTCACCTCCTATACAATGGGTGGTGTTATTCACGTTCTGCTTGTAATTGCAGTTATAATGGTCATAATAAATGTTATTAATGGACGAAAAGCACTCTAAAAGTGTTTAGGATTCATAAATAATTATTAAGCAAGTTGTACTTTTAGCTGAAGACCAGGATTACGTACATAATGAGTGGTAAGGAATGTTATAATGTCATTTATTCAACTCCGTACTCTTCGATTTCCGGATAAGTTAACACTTCCTGGTCTTCTGTGTGTATCAATCTCAATTTATTATTCTTTCACAGGACTTATTGTTGTTGCATACATCTTAATTCTTACATAATTCCTTTTAGATTATTTTGATGGGAAATTGGCAAGAATAATCGGCGGCGGTGTTCTAGGGCTTTACTTAGACAGCTTTACAGATTTTATGGCGGTTGCTTCATCAGTTGTCTTTGGCTGGTTCTTAGGCATAGGGGTATTGCTATGCTTATCGCAGGATTTTTAAATATTGGTGCAGACTCAATAAGATTGGCATACTTTACAGCTTATAAACAAAAAGGCTTCACAGGTATTCCACTGTATTAGCTGCTTCTGCAGTTTCCACAATTGCTTTGCTTGGATATTTATTTATCCCGGAAAATCTCAACTGGTTTGTGATTTTTTATTTTGTTTCGGCAGTAGCAATGGGTTCTGATCTTAAACTAAAAAAAACATAGAGATATGTATACGGCAGATCCAAATAATTTTTTTCGGGTTGTACGCGTATTAACTAGCGTAGCAGCAATTGTAATAATTATAGCAGGCATTAATCTTGCTCAGTCGATAGTTGTATTATTTCTTGTCTCTGTTTTTCTTGCATCACTCGGAATTCCCCCTCTACTCTGGTTAAAAGAGAAACATATTCCATCCGTATTAGCAGTATCTATAGTTATGGCTGTTATGATTTTCATTATACTTTTAATCGGGGCCCAAATTGGCACCTCTTTCAGCAGCTTTTTAACAGAATTACCCTCATTACAATCTCGTATTCGAGAGCAAGTTACTGAACTAACTGCAATTTTATCGAGTAAGGATTTTGTTGTTAAGGAAAAATATTTTCTGGAATTTATCAATCCTGAATCAATAATGAAACTTACAGCAAACTTATTAACAGGAGTAAGTTCTGTCCTTTCTGATCTTGTTCTAATTCTACTAACAGTAACTTTTATTTTGCTTGAAGTTTCGAGCTTTCCTATAAAACTTCGCGCTATTCTCGGTGATCCAAAACAGAAATTTCCTCAATTCACAAAGTTTGCAGATGATATGAAACGCTATATGATCATTAAAACTCTAATCAGTTTAGCCACTGGAATTTTAATAGCGTTCTGGTTGTACATTCTCGATGTTGATTACCCAATACTATGGGGTTTTCTTGCCTTTCTACTCAACTACATTCCTAATATTGGATCTATAGTTGCTGCTATTCCAGCGATGATTTTGGCTTTCATTCAGTATGGAATAGGTAGTGCCGTGATGGTTATTGTTGGATATATAGCAGTTAATTTTATAATAGGTAATGTTATTGAACCCCGCCTGATGGGCAGAAAACTTGGGCTCTCTACCCTGGTAGTTTTTCTCTCTCTTATTTTTTGGGGTGCCTTGCTTGGATTAGTCGGGGCAATTCTTTCCATTCCACTTACGATGACATTAAAGTTTGCATTCGAAAGTGGTGAAAGCACAAAATGGATTGCGGTATTGCTTGGATCAGAAAAGTTTGATGAACTTTCTGCTCCCATATCCAGACAGAAGAAAGAACAATGATTAATACTCCTCAGAATGGAAATGAAAAATTTGATTGGAGAAAAATATCACCACGGAAATTTGTACAAAGAATAAGTTTTATTGTTGGTGCAATCTTTCTTCTTAGTGTCTTGAGCTTCGTTTTGTTTCCGGATCCATTTATTAACACTTTTGTAAAAAATAAAATTACAAATACCTTTACGGATGCTTACCCAGAATATTCATTACAGATTGGCGAAATACATTACAGTGTCTGGAAGAATCGTTTAGAGTGTGATTCTATAACTCTGCAAACAAAAGATTCAACCTTCACTTTCAGCGCTGATTCATTCTCCATTAGCCGAATCGGATGGATAAAAATTCTTTTGCAAAGTGATTTTGATCCTAATGCCATTTCCAGCTCAGTAATAGACGCGCAAAATATTGTATTCAGTTTTTATAAGTCTCAGGAGAAGATTCGATTAGGGATGCTGCACATATCAGTATTGGATTCTGTAATGATGGTTGATTCGATTAAATCCCATCCTTCAATTAACGATGAACAATTCTTTGCGAAAAGTCAATTCAGACAAACCAGGTCTCGTCTCAATATATCTCAAATAAAAATAATAGGTTTTGATTTTCTATCATTACTTGAGCGTAACACATACAGCGCCAGAAAAATTAGTATGCAAGATGTGTTTGCAGATATTCTTTTGAACAAGGATAAACTCAGTGATGAGAAAGCTCCAAACCCACATATGCCGAATGAAGTTTTTTCTTCGATAAAGGAAATAATTAAGATAGACAGTTTGGAAATCATTAATGGGCGTTTAAAATATTCTGAAAGATTTGATATTAATGCTATCCCAGGAGTCATTACGTTCAATAAGTTCAATATTTCAGTAAGCGGAATTGCAAATCATACAGATCAACCTGAAACTACAATTTTTCGTGGCGATGGACTTTTTATGAATTCAGCCGCAATGAAAGTATTTATGGCAATTCCTCTTACATCGAAGGCATTTTCTTTGCGTTACTCTGGTTCAGTTGGCAGAATGGATGTGGCTAAGCTAAATATATTTCTTGAGCCGGTTGAAAATAGGCAGATAAAATCCGGAGTCATTCAATCTGCAACTTATAGTATCAATGTTAATTCGGGGCAGGCAAGCGGTAATTTGCGCGTTGCTTATAATGATCTGACAATAGCTGTTTCCAATAAAAACACGAGAGTTGATAAAGGGCTTATAAATCAGATCTCCAATTTCGTTGGGCATATGTTTATAATCCGCACAACCAACTTGCCGGATGAAAAAGGTTTAATGAAAATTGGTGAAATAAATTATACGAGAGATCCGGGAGATCACTTTTTCCTATATCTATGGCTTTCTCTTCGAAGCGGGATTGCGGATATTGTCGGATTTTGAAAAAGACAGATCCTTTAACCTTAATTTTGGATGAACTTGATGGCGATTAGTGGATATGAAATAAGAAAAAACAAACATTATCATCCAAAAGGATTAAGTCTTTTATCATCCTCTTGACCGATTGTTTTAATTTCCTACTTCAAATACCTTATAAGTGTGATTGATAAAGGAATTCATTATTCAACCATAACATAAAGCATTTAAGTGAATGCGAAAAATATAATTTGAAATAAGTACTTTAAAGTAAAGTATAAAACCGTACACAATTTAATTAACAAAATGAGGATAAAATGAAAAAACTAATTTACACTTTTGTAATACTCGGTTTGATTGCAATGAGTCAACCCAATATTGCTCAGTTTAAAGATTGGGGAACCAAATTTGGTTTCCGCGGAGGCATACTGTTTCCGGAAAACGCATTTGCAAATTTGGGATTCAGTGGAAATGATAATTTTTCTTTCGACTGGTTCAAGGCTTCCTGGCTTGGAGAAGGTTATTTTGCTGTCGAATTAAACAATGCCTTTGAAATGTCATTAAATGCTGGTTATGGAAAATATGCAGGTAAAGCATACTTTGATAACCCTGTCCCAGGTTTTGGAGAATATGAATCTTCAATTATCCCAATTTCACTAAGATTCAAAGTAAGTCCTTTTGATTCTAAAGGATGGAATCCTTACGCTTTTATTGGTGGTGGAATAATGCATTATAGTGTTGATACCAAACCAACAAACGTTATCGGCGACCCGATTGAAGAAGATGGCTGGGTTGCTATCCTTCCTATTGGCATCGGTGTAGAAATTGCTCTTGGTGAAAGAGTACTTTTAGATTTTGGATTAGGCGGAGCACTTTCCTCTACTTATGATTTGGATGGCTACAAATCGGTTGATGAAGATTCTTGGGATTCATACTATAACGTTTCCTTAGGTTTATCCTTTACCGGTGACAACTGTAAATCTGATAAAGATATGGATGGACTTGGAAAATGTTTAGAAAAAGAAATCGGAACAGATCCTAATAATCCTGATACAGATGGTGATGGTTTAAATGATGGTGAAGAATATCTTACATACAAAACAAATCCATTACAAACCGATACTGATCTAGATGGTTTAAACGATTATGAAGAAGTTAAAGTTGCAAAAACAAATCCACTTATTGCTGATACAGATGGCGACGGCTTAAAAGACGGTGAAGAAGTTAACAAGTATAAAACTGATCCATTAAAAGCAGATACAGACGGCGACAAATTAAATGATGGTGATGAAGTTAATAAATACAAGACTAATCCATTAAAAGCTGATACAGACGGTGATGGCTTAACTGATGGTGATGAAGTTAACGGCAAAAACGTTGAACTAAAAGTTGTTGGAAAAGCAGTTGAAACAAAACTATTTAAGACCGATCCGTTAAAAGCTGATACAGATGGTGATGGCTTAACAGATTACGCAGAAGTTATGACACACAAAACTGATCCTTTGACAGTAGATACTGATGGCGGTTCTATTGGTGACGGTGTTGAAGTTAAACGCGGTACAGATCCGCTTGATCCTTCAGATGATATAGTACAAATAAATGTTCCAATCGTACTTGATGGAATAACATTTGCCTTCAATAAATCTGAAATTTCTCCTGAATCAGATAAAGTTCTGATGAGTGCTCTTAAGACACTTCAGATACATACTGATATCGTAGTTGAAATTAGCGGACATACAGATAATGTAGGCAGCAATGCATACAATCAAAAGTTGTCTCAGAGAAGATCTGATGCAGTTAAAGCATGGCTTGTTGCAAAAGGAATACCTTCTGAAAGAATAACATCTGTTGGATATGGTGAAGAACATCCAAGAGTTGCAAATGATACTGAAGATAATATGAGATTAAACAGAAGGATTGAGTTCAAACGAATTAAGTAATTTGAGTTTAATCTGACTAAAAGGTGCCTTAGGGCACCTTTTTTTATTTTAAAAGTAACTGCAATACTTTACTATCTGCAAAAAGCAATTTATCTAAACCAATAGGCTTAGTTCCTTTTTCATCCCTTTGCCCGATTGTTTTAGCTTGCCAATACTGATACCTTGAATCGTGTTTAAAGGGGAGATTTATTAATGTCTCTAAAATCAGCACAATGTTAGATGTGAAAAACATATTTATATTTTTTATTGGTCTATTTAAAAAGAAGTTTTTTAATTGAGAAATACAAAAGAAAATTTTATTCGTTTGGCTGTATTTGCAAGTTTTTTTGCAATAAGCTTGATCTACTTTAGTTGTTCAGATTCCGCATCACCGGAAACAGGACAGGGACAAATAAAGATTACAATGGTTGATGCACCTGCAGCATACGACCATATTAATATAGTAGTTGATAGGGTTGAAGTGCATAGATCAGGTTCAGATTCAACTAGCGGCTGGTTTGTTATAAATAATAACTCGGCAACTTATGATTTGCTGACATTAAGAAATGGTGCAAGTGTTGTTCTTGGAAATAATTACCTTGATGCCGGAAACTATACACAAATAAGATTAATTATCGGAACAGGAAGTAATATTGTAGTTAATGGTATAACATTCCCTCTTGATGTTCCAAGCGGAGAGCAAACCGGGATTAAATTAAACCACGCATTTGAGATTCAATCGGGAGTCATCTACGAACTTATGCTTGATTTTGATGCCGAACATTCAATAGTGCTTACCGGAAATGGTCAGTATAAATTGAAACCTGTTATTAGACTTGTTCCTACAATAATCTCCGGCACTATTTCAGGTAAAATAAATCCGGTAAGTGCTGCAGGTTATGTTTATGCTATTAGCGGAACAGACACCATCATTACTTTAGCCGAACCTATCTTCGGATCGTTTATGTTGATGGCATTACCACAGAGAACTTATAATGTAGAAATATTTTCAGCAAATGCAGCTTACAATGACACAATAATTACTAATGTAACTGTTGTTGCAAAGCAAAATACCGATTTAGGAACAATCAATTTAAGTCTTAAATAATTTTAGAAATATATAAAGGAGAAATAGTTATGAAAAAATATTTTATGTTCATTATGGTTTTGGGATTTATGATAATCTTAATAAAACCAATAGCAGCACAGGACCACGGGTTTGGGCTCGGAATTATTCTTGGTGAACCAACAGGTTTAAGTGTAAAATTATGGACTTCAAAAATAAATGCTTTTGATTTCGGTCTTGGTGTTGGCTTAGGAGGTGATCGTCTTAAATACAAAGGTGATTATAATGAAGGGGGTCGTATCCATTTTCATATGGATTATCTATGGCACTCATTCAATGCTATAAGCTCAACAGAAAGATTTCCGCTTTACTACGGAATCGGTGGAAGGTTCAACACTAGTGGTGGTTATGAGGATTCATTTGGCATCAGAGGAGTTTTTGGTATAGCCTGGTTTCCGCACAATACTCCTATAGATGTATTTTTTGAGTTAGTGCCGGTATTTCAGGTTACCCCCCTTACAGGGCTTGGAATTGATGCTGGACTTGGTTTAAGATATTTCTTTCAATAAAACTTAATTATTTAACAGACAGTTAAATAAAAAATATTTAATAAGATTGGAGCACAAAATGAAAAAATTGAAATATGTAGTCGTAATTTTTGTAATAACAGTATCTGTTTTTATTAGTGGCTGTGGTGCAAGTAATACAGTTAAGGGTGGAGTGATTGGCGGAGTAAGTGGTGGTGTAGTCGGTGGAGTAATCGGCAATCAGTTTGGAAATACTGCACTTGGCGCAGTAATCGGTGCGGCAGTTGGCGGCACGGCTGGTGCATTGATTGGTAATAATATGGATAAACAGGCTGAAGAAATGGATAAAGAATTAGAAGACGCAAAAGTTGAAAGAGTTGGCGAAGGCATCTTAATAAGTTTCGATTCAGGAATATTATTTGGGTATGACTCTTCAACACTTCAACCCGAAGCAAAAGCAAATATTTCTAAACTTTCTGATATTCTGAAGAAGTATCCAGACTCAAATATTTTGATAACTGGACACACAGATTCTGATGGATCAGAGAATTACAATCAAACACTATCAGAAAAAAGGGCTAAATCAGTTTCAGATTATGCAATGTATCAAGGTATTAGTTCTTCACGGCTTTCAATAGTCGGATTAGGTGAAACGGAACCTGTGGCATCGAATGATAATGACAACGGAAAACAACTTAACAGAAGAGTTGAGATTGCAATCTATGCAAGTGAAGAGATGAAAGCAGCCGCTGAAAGAGGAGAACTTTAATAGTAAACTATTAAGATTTAAGAAGACTAGTCTGCTTTTAATGTAAGATGGAATCAAGATTAAGATGGAGCAGATTGTCAGCAAAGAGCAGGTAGAAATCGGCACTCATATTAAACCTCGGAATTACCGAGGTTTTTTATTTCACCATCATAATAAAATCTCTATTTTTGCTTATGTTAATTTAATATTTCAGGAGAATTGCTTTGAAAAAACTATTTATACTTTTTCTTTTATTATCATCAACAAATCTATTTTCCCAAAACTGGTTAAAGGTTGATTCAATATTTGCTGTTTCAGGAGTAACTGTTAAAAGTTTTTCTGCACCCGAATTTGCTGACCTGGATAATGACGGCAACCCGGATTTAATCCTGGGGAATATAGACGATGCTGCAGATTTCTTTTGGAATAACTCGCACGACTTTCCAACGACATTTAGTAAAGACACATCTATCCTTTATAATATTTATAACAGCGGACAAACAAACACTAATTCTGATTATCCAACGCTAATTGATTTAGATGGCGATATTGATCTCGATCTTGTTATTGGTGGATACAATGGTTTACGATATTACCAAAACATCGGAACAATTTCTTCGCCGGATTTTATTCCTGTCGATGGAATATTTGATTTAGTAAATTTAGAAATCGGAAGCGATGCACAGCCAGCTTTTGTTGATATTGATGATGACGGTGATCTTGATTTGTTCGCTGGAATTGGTGAATCATTACTTGGCGGACCGACTGCGGGAATTACAATTGGATTTAGAAATACAGGAACTGCAAATGTTCCGGTGTTTACATTGGACAATACTTTAGTAACCGGAATACCTGATATAGGTTTAAACTCTTATCCCACTTTTGTTGATCTGGACAATGACGAAGATTATGATTTAGTTTTTGGCAGAGATTTACAAACACTTGTTTATTACAGGAATACAGGAACAAAGCAAAGTCCTGTTTGGACACAAAACACTGCAACTTTTTCCGGTTTAGAAACAACTACTTACTGGAAGAACCCAACTTTTTCCGATTTAGATTATGACGGAGATTTTGATCTTATTTACGGAACAGATGGCGGTGTGCTTTATGTTTATCGAAACATTGGAACAGTAACAACACCATCATTCCAATACTATCCGGATTACTTTAAGATTGTAAAGTTAAGCGGAGGAAGTGCAACAATCTCGCTTAAAGATTATGATGGCGATGGCGATAATGATTTGTTAAGCGGAGATTGGCTTGGAAAATTTAACTACTTTAGAAATGACGGCACTCCATTGAAGCCAATCTTCAATCAGGTTACAACCTCGTTTTCAAACTTAACTGTAAACTCTTACAGCTCGCCTGCGTTTGTAGATATAGATCAAGACAATGATTATGATATTG
Organism: Ignavibacteriales bacterium; assembly: GCA_038214015.1. Lineage (GTDB taxonomy): Bacteria > Bacteroidota > Ignavibacteria > Ignavibacteriales > Ignavibacteriaceae > IGN3. The sequence goes on from JBBQSH010000020.1 coordinate 24,487, forward strand.
TTTCTGGCGCTCTTAATGGACAGGTTTTTCTTTACATCAACAATAATGGAACATTCACACAAAACACAACTATGTTTAGTTCAATAGATGTTGGATGGATGAGTATTCCTTCTTTTGCAGATCTTGATGGCGATGGTGATCTTGATTTACTTGTCGGGGCAGAAGCAGGAAGTGAAACAAAGTATTATACAAATGATGGCAGTAATATATTTACTCTTAACACAACAGCTTTTGCCGGAGTATCTTTTCCGAGTTATGGAAGACCAACTTTAGCAGACATAGATAACGATAATGATTACGATTTAATTATTGGTGATAATTGGGGTACAGTTAAATATTATAGAAACGATGGAACAGTTAATACACCATTGTGGGTTAGGGCAGATGCAATGTTTGCAGGAATTGAAGTTGATCAAGGACCGCATCCAGGTTTTGCAGATCTTGATGGCGACGCAAGAAAAGATATGATACTTGGAGAATACAACGGAAACTTTACGTACTATAAAAATTTATTCGCTCCAATTATTGTTCCTGTCGAGTTAACATCATTTACTGTAACACCTGTTTTAGATAAAGTGAAACTTGATTGGCAAACTGCAAGTGAACTAAATAATGAGGGATTTGAAATTCAAAAATCACTCATTTCCCACGAGAATATGGCTGACAATAATAGAATATGGTTTAAAATTGGGTTTGTAAATGGTAATGGTACTACAACAGAAATTAATAATTATTCCTTTGTTGATAATGAACCACTTACTAAGAAAGCCGCATACAGATTGAAGCAAATTGATCTGGATGGTACATTTTCGTATTCAAATGAAATTGAGATTGATGTAAACGCTCCATCGCAATTTTATTTATATCAAAACTATCCAAATCCATTTAATCCAAGCACAAAAATCAGTTGGCAGTCTTCATTCGGCAGCTGGCAGACATTAAAAATTTATGATTTGTTGGGTAAAGAAGTTGCGACATTAGTTGATGAATTTAAACCAGCAGGAACTTATGAAGTGGATTTTAATGCAAGCAATCTTTCAAGTGGTGTTTATATCTACACATTAAAAGTAAATGGAGTTTCTTATTCAAAAAGCATGATTCTGATCAAGTAGAAATTTCACTTAACAATTTCTTAATCTTAACGTAACATTAAGTTTAAACTTAAAAGGAATTGATGTAATAGATTTACCTCGATAATAAATCATAATAAGAGGTGATAAATGAAATCAATACTATTCTTCCTGATTCTGCAATCGTTGTACATTTTGTTTGGGATGAGTGACGTGAATCTGCTTAGTTTAATTGTTCTAAGTATTGCGATCTCAATCTTTGTTGCAAGTTATATTACAGTTGTCTTCAAAGAGAGAAAACACAAGAGGCAACTTGTAGATGCTTTATTAAATTCTAACTAATTTTTTCGTGGATATCAATATCTAACCTTAATTAAATGTGTTATGGCTCACTATTGTCTTTATCAAATCTGTATCCGCTTTTAATTGATGGTCTCAGGTTTTAATATTTGTAAAACAACAGATCCTAATACAATTAAAAAAGCACCAAGTCCAAAAACTCTACCGGTGAAGTCATATTTAATCGTTTTTCAAAATTCCATACAAAACTGAATAGGATTAAGAGTACTCCTAGAAAAACAGGAATGTTGATAACAGGGCCACTTTTTATTTTCCGTTCCTGTTTTTGAAGATTTAAAATATTAATGGCGATGACAATAAAAATAATCGAAATAATTATTGGTGCAAGTACAGGAGAAATCCATGGTACGGGAATTAAAAACAGCAAGTCATCTGTAAAAAATGAAGCAGGTCAGTTGATGAAGATTTTGAGCCACACATAATAAAAAATATCCCACACACCAAATGCGAATAAGAAATATGAAAATCTTTCAACAAACTTAACGCCGATTAAATAACTTATTGATGCAAGCATAATTATAGTTGCAAGTTCTCTTCCGATTTCAATTAAAAATATTTCATTAGGAATAATCTTAATGGGGAAGATAAATCCTTCAGGATAATAAAGCAGACGCAAATAGACTACAACAGAGGATTCAAGTTAAGCCATTGCGATACTAAATATTATAAGTGCGAAAATTTTTGCTGATAATTTCATTTAGAATTGACCCATTCATCAAATTATTAATTATTGCTTAAATATTTTAAAGGAAATCTCAATAAAATAACAGTCAATTAAATAATTGAAACTATCAGTTTAACTGCCTAAATTAGGAGTGCGACAAGATTCAATATTTAAGAAAAGTTTATGAAAGATTTATTTAGTGTTCAGGAAGTGGCAAAACTTTTAGATATGAGTCATTCAGGAGTTTTGTATCACATAAAAAACGGATCGTTAAAATCCACGCAGGTTGGTAAAATCTATGTTATTTCTAAAGAAGATTTTGCTGATTTTCTTAAAGTGCAGAAAAAAGAAAAGAAGAGTAAGAAAAAATCCGACGAACCACAGTTGTTTTAGTTACTCTTTTGAAAAAGCTAATAATTCTTGTCTGTAACTTTCAAGATCTTTAAAACTTAAACCGGCAAGATCTTTAATACAATAACAGTAAGCTTCTATAACCGGAATTATTAAATTTTCCTTTCTGCTATAAAATTCATCAATCATTTCAACCATAAAATTTAAATCAAGTTCTTCTGCATTCTCAGATTCACCAACTGTTGCAATATCATCTTTACATCCAATCGGTATTTTAGGTTTATTATCGTACTTAATCATATATCTCTGATTTTCAAGCATGCTGGCAAGGTATTCAAACTTATAATCTGTAAGAGTGTTGTATGATTGATTTAATGTAATCCAAACATATCCGTTTTCCGCACCTTTTGTGTAGCGTTTATCCTGTGCAAACAAAAAGCTATTTGCAATTATTGCTAGAAATATGATCACTTGAAATGTCATAATATTCTTTGTTTTAATACTGACCAAATTTGATAAAAAACATTTCAAATCTCAACTACAAAAAGATTAAATTAGATTATAAATTATTGCAGATTGGATTTTTAATGAGCTCACATCTTCTTAGCAAGTCTTCTTTCATTCGCGGTGTACAATGCGAAAAGCATCTCTATCTTTATAAATATCACTACAATGAAATGGATCAGCTTTCTGATATGCAGAAAGCAATATTTAAACGTGGTACTGATGTTGGGATACTTGCGCAGAAACTTTTTCCAGATGGAATTGATGCATCACCAAAATCAAAATTCGAGTATGATAAGGCGGTTAAGCATACAACGGAACTTTTAGCGAAGAAACAAAAAGTTATTTATGAAGCATCGTTTAATTTTAGTGATGTGCTTTCTGTTGCCGATATTGTTGTAAATGAAAAAACAGGTTTAAAAGTATTTGAAGTAAAAAGCTCTACATCAATTTCTGAAACTTACATTCGTGATGCCGCTTTGCAGTATTGGGTAATTTCAAATTGCGGATACAAGATTAAAGATTTTTCAATTGCTTACATCAATAATAAATATGTAAGAAAAGATAAGCTTGATTTAAATGAATTGTTTATAACTGAATCAGTTTTGAAATTGATATTGCCTTTACAAAAATGGGTCGGAGAAAATGTAAGTCGTTTTAAAAATGTTTTGAGTAAAAAAGTTATTCCTAAAATTGATATCGGTGAGCACTGTTACGACCCATACACTTGCGGATTCTATGAGTATTGCCGCAAACACATTCCGGAAAATTCAATATTTGATATTTCAGGAATTCATCTTACAAAAAAATATGATTTATACAGAAATGGAATTATAAAATTAGAGGATGTTCCCGCTGATGCGGACATTTCTAAAAAGGCTCGACTTCAACTTGATGTCTATAAAAGCAAAAAAGATTTAATTGATAAAAAAGTAATCAAAGAATTTTTATCTGATTTGAATTACCCGATTTACTTTATGGATTTTGAAACTTTTCAACCTGCTGTGCCGATGTTTGATTATTCAAAACCTTATATGCAGATTCCTTTTCAATATTCTTTACACTACAAAAAGAATAAAAAAAGTAAGATCGAACATTTTGAATTTTTAGCTGAGACTGGAAATGATCCGCGAATTAAATTTATAGAAAATCTTTTGCGAGATACTAAAGGCGAAGGTGATATCTTAACATATAATAAATCTTTTGAGATTTTAAGATTAAAAGAAATTGTAGAAGCATTTCCTAAATACAAGAAAGAAATTGAGGAAAGAATAAGTCGTGTAAAGGATTTGATGCTGCCATTTCAGAAAAAATATTATTATACTCACAAAATGCAAGGTTCATATTCCATTAAATATGTTTTGCCTGCTTTGATTCAAGAACTTAGTTATAAAGAGTTAGAAATTAACGAAGGCGGACTTGCATCTGTTGCATTTGAAAGTCTTTATTATGAAACGGATATGTTTATTGTAGAAGGAATAAGAAAAAATCTACTTGAATATTGTAAGATGGATACTTTTGCAATGGTTAGGATTCTTGAAATACTTGAAAGTTTATAAGGAAATAATATGAAAAAATTATTGATCGTCATGCTGTTTATTATAACCGCTTTTTCTGTATACACACAAAGTGATGAAATAAAAGTTATGACATACAATATTCGCTGCGGATATTGTGAAGATTCAAGTAGTGTAAACAATTGGAGTAACAGAAAATATTTAGTGGCTTATGTAGTTAAATCACATAATCCTGATCTAATTGGTTTGCAGGAAGCAGAAATGTTCCAGGTAAAAGATTTGATTGAAATGCTTGATGAATATGATTGGTATGGTGTCAGTCGTGAGGATGGTAAAGAAAAAGGGGAATCCAACTCAATATTTTTTAGAAAAAATAAATTTACAGTTGAAAAGCTGAAAACACTATGGCTTTCTGAAACGCCCGAACTAATATCCAAAGGCTGGGATGCAGCTTATAACAGAACGGTTACAATCGTAAAATTAAAAAGTAAAAGTACACTTAATGAATTCTATTTTCTTAATACTCACTTTGATCATATTGGTGAAACAGCAAGAACTGAAAGTTCAAAATTGCTTGTAAATGAAATCAGTAAATATTCAGCAAATTATCCGGTGGTACTAACAGGAGATTTCAATTATACATCAAATTCAGATGGTTATAAAATTATTACAAGCAAACTGTCTGATTCAAAAATTATTTCTAAAACAGAAAGCATTGGCGGCAACATAACTTTTAATGGTTTTGTGAAAGATATTCAACCAAATAACAAAATTGATTTTATTTTTGTAAATGAAAAAGTAGAAGTTCTCGATCACAAAATTGATACAACAACTTACAATGGTTTGTATCCGTCAGATCATTATCCGGTAATTTCTGAAATTATAATAAAATAATCTCTGTGTATTCGCGCCTCTGTAGTAATATTCTTTTGACCACAAAGACACAGCGGTACAGGGAAAAACTATTTCATTCTAAACAGTAATAATTAATATAGTCTGCATATTATTTATAATACTATTACATTATTTCTTTCAACATTTCTCCTTAACTTTGCAATAAAAAAAGAGGTACAAATGAACATTAAAAATTCAACATTTCTTGTTACGGGTGGTAGCGCAGGGATCGGTAAAGCAACAGCAAAACTTTTAGTAGAAAAAGGCGGTAAAGTTGCAATAACTGGTAGAGATAAATCCAAGCTTGAAAAAGTTGCAAAAGAAATAGGAGCATTTCCAATCCACGCAGATGTTGCTGTGGAAAAAGACGTTCACAAAACTTTTGAACTTTTCCTTAAGCAATTTGGTAAACTTGATTGTCTTATTAACAATGCAGGAATCGGTGGTTCCTGGAGTGAAATTACAGAACTTGATATGAAAGCACTCCACAAAGTCTATGATGTAAATGTTTTTGGGGCAGCACTTATGGCAAGTGAAGCAGCAAAACTCTTTAAGAAACAAAAATCTGGTAACATAATTAATATCGCATCAACAGCAGGCACAAAAGGATTTGCCAACGGAACTGTTTACGCTTCATCCAAATTTGCTTTACGTGGAATGACACAATGCTGGCAAGCAGAGCTAAGAAAATACAATGTTCGTGTTATTCTTGTTAATCCAAGTGAAGTAACAACTGCTTTTGGTGATAGTGAACGGAATGAAAAACCCGAAGTAAAAAATAAATTACGACCTTTAGAAATTGCGCACACAATTGTTACAGCATTGGAAATGGATGATAGAGGATTCATTCCCGAAGTAACTGTTTGGGCAACAAATCCCTTTTAACAATTAAGAATGTAGAATTAAGAATTTAGAATTATGAATGATAGAGAATTTAAGTGGTTGAATATTGCACGGGAAATTCAGCAGCTTGCACAAACTGGTTCAGCATTTGCTGTTACAGATTACGAAAAAGATCGTTATAAAAGATTAACTGAAATAACTGCCGAAATAATTGAACATCACACAGATTTAGAAAAAGAATTTGTTAAAAAAGTTTTGATGGAACATCCTGGTTATGCTACACCAAAGATTGATGTTCGTGCTGCAGTTGTTAAAGATGGAAAAATTTTACTCGTGCAGGAAACAACTGATAGTTGCTGGGCAATGCCCGGTGGCTGGGCTGATGTTGGTGATGTTCCTTCCGAAGTTGCAATACGAGAGTGCAAAGAAGAAAGCGGATTTGATGTAAAACCTATTAAAGTTATCGGTGTTTTTGATGCGAACAGAATTGGCGGCAGATTGGAATTCTTTCACGCATTTAAAATAATTTTTCTTTGTGAACTTATTGGCGGTGAAGCAACACCAAGTGATGAAACTTTAGATGTCCGATTCTTTGACTTGAATGAGCTTCCGGCGTTATCATTAAATCGCACCAATGAAAAACATTTAAATGAAATAAAACTTCATTTAAAAAATTCCGAATTAAAAACTTTTTTTGATTGATCCATGAAACCCATAAGAGATTTAGCTTATATCAATGCTCATGCTGAAATAAAGGCAGGTATAGAAGCTAAAAAAATTGGTAACATTGGAAAGGCGCGTGTTTGTGCAAGGCGTGGCTGTGGAATCGCAATTGAATATTGGCTTCAATATCATCCCGAGAAAGACTGGGGAGTATCCGCAATTAGTATATTGAGTCAACTTCAAAAGAATCTTACAATTCCTCAAAATATTCGAGATGCTGCAGAGAGATTAACTAAAAAAGTTGATTTGAATTTTGAAACTGGAGTTGAAGAGGATCCACTTAAAGATGGTGAAACTATAATTGAATATTTTTTAGATAGGACGAACTTAAAAGACATTTAATCTTTTATAGATAAAAGATTATTATTCCAAAATCTTTATCACAAAAAATTACTCTTAGTTATGATGAAAATATTAAAAGTATTTCCGGTTTATTTATTATTAGAATTGCTATTCGTTAGTTGTTCTGCTCCTGTACAATTACCTGAGTATACTTCAGCAGAAGAAGCATATAATCAAGGCAGATATCAAACGGCACTAACTTTTATCAATAGAGCAATAGAAATTCAAAAGGACCAGAGCAATTTTTATGTTTTAAGAGCAAAAGCAAATTATAAAATTGGGAATAAAAACTTAGCAATGAATGATTTGAATAAAGCATTAACTCTGGGAAAAAGCTTTAGTGCACTGCATTTAAGGGGGAAATTGTTTCTGGAAAATAATGAACTCGAAAAAGCCAAAATAGATTTTCGTGGTGCATATGAATTGAATCCTGAATCTGCAGATTTACTTTTTGATTTAGGTTATCTGGAATATCTAAATGGAGAAAATCAATTAGCTTTAGAATATTATCTAAATGCTTCAAAGATCGATTCTAAAAATCCGGCTACTTATGTAAACATTGGTAACCTCTATGCAATGATGGGGGATAGTAAACTGGCAATTGATAATTATTCCAAAGCATTGGTATTAGACACAACTGACGGAGTCGCTTATTACAATCGCGCTAATGAAAAAATGCTTACAGGTGATTTTGTTGGAGCTGTCGAGGATTATGAAAACTCGTTACTAATTGATTCAACAAATATCAGTACATTATTTATCCTTGCTGAAGCAAAAACAAAGATAAACGATTTAGCCGGATCACTTAATAATTATAGTGCAATTATAAAACTCGACTCATCATCTGCAAAAGCTTATTACTTACGCGGTGTAAGTGAGATTAATCTTAAAATGAATGATAAAGCATGTTACGATTTTAAGAAGGCAGGAGAACTAGGTTATTTTGATGCCTATGAACTAATAAAAAAATATTGTGAGACAAAAAAACAAACACCCAAAAAGAAAGTTCAAAAGAAATCGAAACGCTGAAAGAAAAGTTTTGCTCTCAATTTTACAATCAATTTAAAAACAAAAAGGGAGCTTAACGCTCCCTTAAAAAAAGTTTAGAAAACATTATCTTCCAACTTTATCTAAATGTTCTTTCTTAGCCATTAATTGTTCTTTTGTTTCTACTCTCTCTGCATCCATAATTATTGCCTCAGTTGGGCAAGCAGGAATGCATTGTGGTTCATCGTAAAAGCCAACACATTCTGAACATTTATCAGGTGCGATATATGTATGATCTGAGTTAAGTGCATCATTAGATTCACCACCGAGAAGCCAAGAATCTCCTGCGGCGTAAATTGCATTATTCGGACATTCTACTTCGCAAGCGTTACAAGAAATACATTCATCAGTTATAAGAACTGCCATAAAAGATCCCCTTATATATTTGGGTTAATAAAATAATTTGTCGATTGAAAAATAATAAAAATGTTAGAATAATCTGAATATTATTTTTTCATTATCGGAGTTTCAATAAAAGGTATTCCGTTTATTTCAAGAATTTTAGTGATATTCCTGAAACGGGGCAGCCATGGAATATAAATTCCAACAACTTTTATTTTATATGTAGTGCCGGCATAAATTTGATTATTCAATTCATTTGCATTTTCTTTGCTTTGATAATAGTTATCTGAATTATAAAACACTTCATCTTCAGTAAAAACAAAATACTTGCCTAATTCATTTCCAAACTTTGCCTTATTGATAACTTTAATTGTAATCGTTTCCTCAGTAAGAAATGGTTCAAAAAAGAGGTAGCCAAATAGAAGCACAAGCAGTATAATTAAAAATCCCGCCATTGCGGATAATCTAAAAAATCCTTCACTTAGTACCATTTATTTAACTCTCCTTTCAATAAAAACTTAAACTTAAACATTATATTATTGTAGCCTTATAAATAAATTCTGCAAATAAAATGATAAAATTCACATTTAAACGGTTTATATGAAATACCTTATCAAAAATTGTGCAACTATAACATGTATTCTTTTACTTACATTATCACAATACAAATGTAATACTAACAGGCAAGAATCACCAATTCCAGAAAAATTATCCTTACAAAAAATGACGCCTATAAATGTTCCTGAACCCTCCGGTTTAGCCTTGTCGTTTGATGGTAAAAATTTCTGGACAGTTGGTGATAGTGACAGTAAGGTTTATAAACTAGATTTTAATGGTAATGTTATAAAGTCATTTGTAATTAATGGCGAGGATCTGGAAGGTATTTCTGTAATTGATTCAATACACTTGGCAGTTATTCTTGAAAGAACAAGAGAAGTTGTTATTGTAGATACTTCTGGCAAAGAAGTTAAAAGAAAACAATTTGATTTGAAGGGAAGATTGAATGAAGGCTTAGAAGGTATTTGTTTTGATGTTAATAAAAATTTTTTTTATTTACTGAATGAAAAAAGACCTGGTTTATTAATTAAAACCGATAGCAGTTTTAATGAAATATTTAGAAAAGAGCTTAAACTTGCCAAAGATTATTCGGATATCTTTTTCTCACAAGCTGATAATACACTATGGATTTTAAGTGATGAATCTAATAAAATTATTCAAACTGATTTAGAAGGGAAAATGATTAAGGAATATCATATAAAAGTTCAACAGCCGGAAGGGTTAGTTGTTGATTATAAAAATAAAAGAGTATTTATTGTCTCCGATAAAAAGGAAGAGTTTTACGAATTTAAACTTCCTTAAAATAATTAAACAGCTTTTGTATCACCCTTAATCATTTGCCAGATTGTCATTAAAATAATTTGTATATCAAGACGCATAGTCCAGTTTTCAATGTACCAGAGATCATACTTCATTCGCAAAATTGTTCTGCGATTATTTTCATTATCATCTTCAACATCACCGCGTAAACCATTTACCTGCGCCCAACCTGTTAAGCCGGGACGAACATTGTGGCGCATTTTTATTTCTTCAAAGACTTTACCGTATAAATCCTGATAAGGGATTGCATGCGGTCTTGGGCCAACAACAGACATGTCGCCTATTAACACATTAAAGAACTGCGGTAGTTCATCTATGTTTGATTTTCTTAAGAAGTTACCAAGGCTTGTGACTCTTTTATCTCCCAACAGAACGGGTTTAAAGGTTTCCGTTTCTTGAGATGATTCAGATGTTAATGTCCTGAATTTGTAGCATTCAAACATTTCATTTTTTACACCAACTCGCTTTTGGATAAATAATACTTTTCCCTTGGAATTTATTTTAATCAACAATGCTAATATTGGATAAAGCCAGCTTAGTAAAAAAACGAGAACTAAAAATGA